>JAJYGK010000127.1 GCA_021790715.1 Chloroflexota bacterium | reverse complement strand
GGGCCCGTTCCCTCGTGGGGGTGCGGGCGAAGCCGCTCGGCCTCGACGGGCGAGCGGCGGGGAGGTGCGACCGTCATCGGATCACGCCCCGCCGGCCATCGCCGGCAGGATCACGACGGTGTCGGCGACGGAGACCGGCGTCGCGAGCTGCTGGAGGTAGCGCACGTCCTGGTCGTTCAGGTAGACGTTGACGAAGCGGTGCAGCCCGCCGTCGCCGTCGAGGAGCTGGCCGCGCAGCGAGGGATAGCGCTCGACGAGGCCCTGCAGGACGTCGCCCACGGTCCCGCCGTCGATCTCGACCTGCTTGTTCCCGGCGGCCTGTGCGCGCAGGACCGGCGGGATCCGCACGATGCTCATGGCTTCCCCCCGCTGGTGCCCGCGTGCCCGCCGGGCGGACGAACGGCGAGCGGCGCCGCGAGCGCGGACCCGATTCCTGCGCCCGACGGCCGGTCCGGCCCGCGCGCCCCGCCCGCAACGGCCCCGATGCCCGCCGGCGCTGCAGCCGTCGTCGAGGCACCGTCGCCGCACGTCGGGCAGTGGGGATCGCGCCGCAGCCCGAGCGTCTCGAACGACATGTCGAGCGCGTCGTACAGGAGCAGCCGCCCGATGAGCGGCTCGCCGACCCCGAGGAGCAGCTTCAGCACCTCGGTGGCCTGCAGGATGCCGAGCGTGCCGGGGACCACGCCGAGGACGCCGGCCACGGAGCACCCGGGGGCCAGCTCCGGTGGCGGCGGAGCCGGGTAGAGGCACCGGTAGCACGGTCCCCGGCCGGGCGCGAACACCGTCAGCTGCCCCTCGAAGCGGAAGACGCTCGCGTGCACGACCGGGATGCCGGCGCGCACCGCGGCGTCGTTGAGGACGTAGCGCGTCTCGAACGTGTCGGTGCCGTCAAGGACGACCTCGTACCCGGCCAGGATCCGCTCCACGTTGCCGGCGTCGAGCACCTCGTCGTGCGCCACGAACCGCACGTCGGGGTTCAGGGCCCGGACCGTCTCGGCCGCGGATTCCGTCTTCTTCCGCCCGACCCGGTCCGTCGCGTGGATGACCTGCCGCTGGAGGTTGCTGAGCTCGACCGTGTCGAAGTCGACGACGCCGATCGTCCCGACGCCGGCCGCCGCGAGGTACAGGAGGGCCGGCGCGCCGAGCCCGCCGGCCCCGACGACGAGGACGCGCGACTCGAGGAGCCGCGCCTGCCCTTCCGCGCCGACCTCCGGCATCAGCAGGTGGCGGCTGTAGCGCCGCCGCTGCTCCGGTGTGAGCACCGGCGGACGGGCGACTGGACGGCGCTCGGCCTTCCAGCGGTCGAATCCGCCGGCCATCGAGATCGGGTCGGCGTACCCCATCTCGTGCAGCTCGCGCGCGGCGAGCAGGGAGCGGATGCCGCCCGCGCAGTACAGCAGGAGCGGCGCGCCCCTGTCGGGCACGGCCTGCTCGATGTCGAGCTCGAGGTAGCCCCGGGCGACGTGGATCGCGCCGGGGATGTGGCCCTCGTCCCATTCGTACTGGTCGCGGACATCGACCAGCGTGACGCCTGCCTCGATCAGGTGGGCGGCCTCGTCCGGCCAGACCTCCCTGACGGCCTCGCGCGCCTCGCGCAGCAGATCGTCGGCACTCTTGCTCATCGCCACGGCATCCCCCGATCTGCGCGGCCCGCCGCCCGCGGCGCGCGTGTCGCAGGCCGGTGCCTGCACGGTCCGGTCGCGCCCAGGGCGGCGCGCGCACGACGATCACGCATGGATCTTGCGGAACCAGAAGTGGTGCCGGTCGCCGTCGGACCAGGCACCGATGATCTCCTGCCTCGTCATCTGCGCCCATGCCGGCGCATCGGCGAGGATGCCGGGGTCGGTCGCGACGACCTCGACCACCTGCCCGACCTCGACCGATCGGACGGCCTCGGCGAGCCTGACGATCGGCATCGGACACAGGAAGCCTGCCGCATCCACCACGACGTCGGCGCGGGGAAGGGCGGGCACGGGACGTTCGGCGCTCATCGGATCCCCCTCCTCACACGAACAGGTTGACGTCGCTGCGCCGGGCGTCCGCCAGGTACGTGGCGACGCCGGCGTACTCGTCGACCGCCGGGATGAGGTCGTCCGCCGTCAGCCCCATGACGCCCATGGTGATCGTGCAGGCGACGAGCCGCACGCCCAGCGAGTGCGCGAGGTCGACCATCTGGTCGACCGTCGGCATGCGGAATTCGCCCATCAGGCGACGCATGAGGACAGGGCCCAGCCCCATGAAGTTGAACCGCGACAGCGGGAGCCGCCTGGCGCCGCCGGGCTTCAGCCACCGGAACGCGGTGCGGACGGGGTCGCGGCGGCGGCGCCCGGCATCGTGCCGGGTGAGGACGTCGAGGCCCCAGAACGTGAAGAACATCGTGACGGGCATGCCGCTCGACGCCGCACCCAGCGCGATGTTGAACGCGGCCTGGACGCGGTCGAACTCGCCGGAGAAGACGACGATCGTGACGCCGTCCCCGACCGGGCGCTCGTCCGGCGAGGCGGGCGCCGGTTCGGTGCCCGGAGCGGGCCCGGAGCGGGAACGGGCCGGGGGAGACTCGGAAGAGACGCGCGGCGAAGGGACGCGCGTCGACCCGACGGGAACCTCGGGAACGGTTGCCGGCGAATCCGCCGGCCGAAGCAGAGCCACGGAACGAACCTCGGGAGCATGCGCCTGACGGATTCTTCGCCGGCGCGCGCCCCAGGGACGAGGTTCAGGTCGCGCCGGCGCCCGGACAGGCGCAATCCGGCCCCCGCCTGGTGGAACGACCGAACTGGCGCATGGGCGCAGTCTATGGAGCCGCGCCGGATCGGTCAACGAGACCGGCCGGTCGCGGCCTGACTCGGCAGGGGAGACCGGATGCGCCCCTGCTCAGCCCAGGTGGTACGCCTCGGGGCGCCGGTTCGCCAGCCCGGGCACCTGCCGACGCGCGGCACGCACCCGCGCCAGGTCGATGTCGGCGACGACGATCCCGGGGCCGTCCGACGCCTGGGCGACGACCGTCCCCCACGGATCGACGACCATGCTGTGCCCGTACGCCGCCGGACCCGCCGGCGGCACGCCGCACTGCGCGGGCGCCACGACGTACGCGCCGTTCTCGATCGCGCGGGCGCGCAGGAGCGGCTCCCAGTGGTCGCGCCCCGTCCGCTCCGTGAAGTCGGCCGGCACGGTGAGGACCTCGGCGCCGGCGAGGGCCAGCAGGCGGTACAGCTCCGGGAAGCGGACGTCGTAGCAGACGGTGAGCCCGAGGCGCAGGCTGGCCCCCGGTCGATCGGCGTCAGGCGCGGGGCCTGCGCCGGTGGCGGTTCGCTCCGCCGCGCCGGCGGCAGGCCTCCCGGCGCCGCGGGGGCGGAGGTCCCG
Source organism: Chloroflexota bacterium (assembly GCA_021790715.1). GTDB lineage: Bacteria > Chloroflexota > Limnocylindria > Limnocylindrales > CSP1-4 > JAJYNJ01. Next base: position 21,665 of record JAJYGK010000127.1, on the reverse strand, counting down.
CAACGGCACGTCGGCGATCACGGCATGGTCGCCGGCAGTCGCGCGCGCCGACTCGCGCGTGGAGGGCCCGGCGTCGATCGCCACGTCGAACAGGTGGATCTTGCGGTACGCGGCCGCGACCGAGCCGTCGGGGGCGAGCAGCACGCTGGTGATGTACGGCCGGTCGGGGTCGCCGCTGGCCTCCGCCACGCTGCCGAGCAGGAGCCACGCGGCGCGCTCGCGGGCCAGGGCGGCGAACGGCTCCGTGAGCGGACCCGGCACCGGCGCGGCGCAGGCGCGGTGACCGGCCGTGCGGCCGCGGAACAGGAACGTCTCCGGAAGGGCCGCCAGGCGGGCCCCGGCGTCGAGCGCCCGTCGGGTCAGCACCAGCGCGCGATCCAGGTTCGCGTCGACATCGTCCCCGGCATCGAGCTGCACCAGGCCGAGCCGGATCTGCGTCGCCTCCGACGCGGCCTCCTGCGGTGCCGCCTCGCCCGGTGCCGGTACGCCCGGCTCCTCCGCGATCACGGATGGACCCTCAGGCGGATCCCGGGGGGTGGCCGCCCGCGTCGCGCGCCGACGGGACGACGGCCTCCTCGTCGGCGGCTGTCGACGGCGCGGCGCCGGCACCGGCCGCCTCCGCATCGGGCGGCGACGACGACCCGATCCCGAGGAGCGCGAGGAAGGTCTCGCTGGACGGCTCGCGCCCGAGGAACGCCCGCAGGCTCTCCTCCGCATCCCGGGACCCGCCCACCTCGAGGATCTCGCGGCGGTACGCGGCCCCGACCTCGGAGTTCGTGATCCCCGCCTCCCGGAACCGTCCGAACATGTCGTCGCCGTACACCTTCGACCACAGGTACCCGTAGTAGCCCGCGTCATACCCGCCGAAGAGGTGCGCGAACGCGCCCGGGTAGAACGTCCCCTCGTGGAAGGGAAGCCCGATCACGTCCCACGCGCGACGGTTGATCTCGTCCAGGTCGCGCTCCTCAGCCGCGTCGTGGAACCCCATGTCGAGCAGTCCGAGCGAGACCTGGCGCAGCGTGCGGATCGCGACGTCCAGGTCGCGCGAGCGCACGAGGCGGCCGACCAGGTCGAGGGGGATGTGTTCGCCCGTCCGATAGTGGCGCGCGAACCGCCGGAGCACGGTCGCGTCCCATGCCCAGTGCTCCATGATCTGGCTCGGTGCCTCGACGAAGTCGAGTTCGGTCTCCGTGCCCGAGAACCGCACGAACTCGGCACGGGTGAGCGACTGGTGCAGGATGTGACCGAACTCGTGGAAGAGCGTCAGCACCTCGTCGTGCCGCAGCAGCGAGGGCTGTCCGGCCGACGGCCGCGTGAAGTTCGCGACGATCGCCGAGACGGGGGCGACGCGGGTCCCGTCGGGCCGGCGGTGCCCGGCCACCAGCGGGAAGGCGGCCGCATGGCCGTACTTGCCCTCGCGGGGAAAGAGGTCCGCGTAGAAGTGGGCGATGTGCCGGTCGCCGGCGCGATCGCGGATCTCGTACAGCAGCACGTCGGGGTGCCACGCGCGGGCCGCCTCGACGCGCCGATACGTCAGCCCGAAGACTCCGCCCGTCAGGTCCAGCATCCCCTGCATGACGGCGTCCAGCGGGAAGTACTCCGCGATCCGGTTCTGGTCCAGGCCGAACTCGCGCCGGCGCAGCTGGTTCTCGTAGTAGCGCCAGTCCCATGAGCGGAGGGTCGCCTCGCCGGTGTCCGCGGCAAGGAGCGCGGTCAGCGTCTCCAGTTCCTGCCGCGCGCGCGCCTGCAGCGGCGGCACGAGGCCGGCGTAGAACCGATCGACGGTCGTCGCGGTGCCGGCCATCTTGACCTCGAGCGAGTAATCGGCCCACGAGGCGAGCCCGAAGAGCACCGCGATCCGCTGCCGGATCCGCAGCGTCTCCTCGATGACCGGGCGGTTGACCTCGGCCGCCCGGTTGTAGAGCTTCGACTCGAGCCGCTCGCGCAGGTCGCGGCGGTCGGCCTGGTCGAGGAACGGAAAGACGCTCGGGTACTCCAGCGTCACTTCCCACGTTCCCGGCCGGGAACCTGCGGGCAACCGCTCGATGTAGGCGTCGGGCAGGCCCGCGAGGTCGTCGCGCGTCACCTCGATGCCGTCGCGGTACTCGTCGACGTTCCGCTGGAACACGACCTCGAGCTCCACGAGGCGGTCCTGCAGCTGCCGGAGCTCGGCGCGCGCCTCCCCGGAGAGCCCCTGCCCGGCCCGCTGGAAGTCCCGCAGCCAGTGGTCGACGAGGCGCCGCCGCTCGCCCGTCTGCGCCGCCGCCTCGCCGGTGGCCGCGAAGGCGCGCACCGCCCCGTACAGGTCGTCGCGGAACGGGAGCGCCACGCGCCACTTCGCGAGTCGCTCCTCCGCCACCTGCCCGGCGTCGCGAACCGCCGGGTCGGCGTGGACGCGGGCCATGAACGCGGTCCGGCCGTACGTGTCCTGCAGGCGATCGAGCGCCTGGTCGATGGGCAGCATCGTGGCCGCGAACGTGCTGCCGGCTCCGCGCACGGCACTCGCGATCAGTTCGTCGGCCGCGGCCAGCCCCGCGTCCGTGTCGCGCGCGACCGTCCCGGTCGAGACGGAGCTGTAGTCGAACAACATCCGGCGATGGTAGCGCCGCACGGGTGCGGCGGCGGTCGTTGTCCACGCCCGGCCGCAGGTTGTCCACGATGTGGATATCCGACGCGCCGGAATCTGGACAACCCGTGCAACGCGCCCGTGATCCGTGGACAAGATCCGTTGACGGAGCCGCTACGCGCCGGATACAGTCCGATCAGCCCGGAGGGGCCACGGACCCGGACCCGCGACCGACGGCCAACCGTCGAGCGGGGATCCGGCCCGGGGACAGGACGCTCGGACGCCTGCTCGTCAGGCGGCCTCCCCCGTCCCCGCCTCGGCCGCGTTCGTCGACGGCTTGCCGTCCGCACGCGCCGATCCAGCGGTTCCTCCGGGCTGCTCCATGCCCGGGACCCGGTGCCGGTCGCGCATCGGCAGCCGGACGCGGCGGTCGGGCCCGGCGGTCGGGGTGCGAGCCGCCGGGCGCCGGACGCGGCGTCGGGGGCGTCAGTCCGCCAGGCCCACGCCGAGGATCGAGAAACCGCCGTCGACGTGGACGACCTCGCCGGTCACCCCCGAAGACAGGTCGCTGGCGAGCCAGAGGGCGGTTCCGGCGACGTCGTCGGTCGTGATGTTGCGGCGGATGGGTGCGACGTCCCGGTACCGGGCGTAGAGGTCGCGGAACCGGGGGACGCCGCTGGCGGCCAGCGTGCGCACGGGCCCGGCGCTGATCGCGTTCACCCGGATCCCCCGCGGTCCGAGGTCCGCGGCCAGGTACCTGACGCTCGCCTCGAGGGCCGCCTTGGCGACGCCCATCACGTTGTAGTGCGGCACCGCGCGCTCGGCGCCCAGGTAGGTGAGGGTCATGATGCTGGCGCCCGGCCGCAGCAGCGGGAGCGCGGCCCTGGCCAGGGCCGTCAGCGAATACGCACTGACGTCCAGGGCCTGCAGGAATCCGGCCCGGCTCGTCTCGACGAAGGCCCCGTCCAGGTCCTCGCGGTTCGCGAACGCGAGGGCGTGGACGAGCACGTCGAGCTCGCCGTGCTCGTCGCGCCAGCGATCGAAGACCCGCGCGATCTGCGCGTCGTCGGAGACGTCGCACGGCTCGACGAAGTCGATCCCCAGCCGGCCCGCGAGGGGGCCCACGCGGCGCTCGATGAGCGACTCGAGCGAGCTCAGGCCGAGCGTGGCGCCCTCCGCGTGCAGCGCCTTCGCGATCCCCCACGCGATCGAGTGGTCGTTCGCGACCCCGAAGACCAGCGCGCGCCTGCCGTCCAGCAGCCCCATGGTGCCCTCCTCCTGCTGCACGGGAGGGTACCCGAACCCGTGCGCGGCCCGATGGGGCAGTTCCGGGTCGCCGCGGCGTTGCGGCCGGCCGCTACAGTAGCGCCCATGCCCGCCGAACCGACGCGTCGCCACGCCCGCACGACGGGGCCGGTCACGGGACATGGCCCTGCGGGGGACCACCCATGACGGGCGGAGACCGCCGCCCGGCCGCCGGGGGCGGCCGCCTCGGGCTCCTGAACCAGGTCGACTTCCGCCGCCTGTGGGTGGGCGAGACGATCAGCCAGTTCGGCTCCCAGGTGAGCCTCCTCGCCATCCCGTACATGGCGACGGTCCTGCTGCATGCGACGGCGTTCGAGGTCGCACTGCTCGGTGCGCTCGCGTTCCTGCCGTTCCTGCTCTTCACGCTCCCGGCGGGGGCGTGGGTCGACCGGCTGCGGAGACGCCCGATCCTGATCTCCGGCGACATGGTCCGCCTCGTCGCGCTGGGCACGATCCCGGTCGCCTGGCTCCTGGGCGTGCTCTCGATCTGGCAGCTCTACGCGGTCAGTTTCGTGGCCGGAATCGCGACCGTCTTCTTCGACGTCGCCTACCAGTCGTACCTGCCGGCGCTCGTCGAGCGTGGCGAGCTGGTCGAGGGGAACGCCAAGCTGCAGGCGAGCGAGGCGGCGGCAACGGTCGTGGGGCCCGGCCTGGGTGGCGCGCTCATCACCCTCGTCGGGGCGCCGTTCGCCGTCATCGCCGACGCGCTGAGCTACCTCGCCTCCGTCGTCTTCGTGCTGCGCATCCGCCGGCCGGAACCGCACCCGGAGGCCGAGCGGAGGGCCGCGGGTCTCGCCCGGGAGCCGCTGCGGCGCCAGGTGGCGGAGGGGCTCGCGTTCGTGCTCGACAACCCGTACCTGCGCGCGATCGCCGGGGCGACGTCCTCGTCCAACCTCTTCGGCAACATCGTCTGGGCGATCATGCCCGTGTACCTGTACCGGCAGCTCGGCCTGAGCGCCGCGACCGCGGGCGTCATCTTCGGGATCGGCGGGCTGGGCAGCCTGCTCGGCGCGCTGGTCGCCAACCGGATCGCCGCGCGCCTCGGCCTGGGCGCCACGATCGTCGGCTCGATCGCGCTCGGGGGTCCGGCCATGCTGCTGATGCCGCTTGCGCCGCACGGCGCGCCGGTGCCCTGGCTCGTGGTGGCGGTCGCCGTGGGCGGGTTCTCGTCGGTCGTCTACAACGTCAACCAGGTGAGCTTCCGCCAGGCGATCTGCCCGATCGCCATCCAGGGCCGCATGAACGCCACGATGCGGTTCCTCGTCTGGGGCACGATGCCGGTGGGGTCGATCGTGGGCGGCATCGCGGCGAGCGTCCTCGGCGTCCACGGCGCGATCTGGCTCGGCGCCGTCGGGTCGTGCCTGCCGTTCCTCTCCGTGCTGCTCTCGCCGGTGCGGGCGCTGCGCACGGTGCCGGTCCCGCTCGACGAGCCCGCAACGCAGGCGGCCGGCGCCGTCTGAGGCCGCCCGAAGCGGGGGCCTGCCCGACGCGGGGGCCTGCCCGACGCGCGGCCCGGCATAGACTCTCCCCGTCTCGCCCACACGCCTGTTCGCCTGTGCGCCTGGAGGGGAAGATGTCGGCCGGGTCGGACGCCGGCGTCGCCAACGGCGGCGACGCCGCGAGCTACGCGGGCACCAGCTTCTGGCTCGAGGATGCCGGTGAGGACCTCGTCCCGCGCGCACCGCTCGACGGATCGATCGACGCCGACGTCGCGATCCTGGGCGCCGGATTCACCGGCCTGTGGACGGCGCTGGAGCTGCTGAAGCGCGAGCCGTCGCTGCGCGTCGCGATCGTGGAGCGCGAGATCGCGGGCTTCGGCGCCTCCGGCCGGAACGGAGGCTGGTGCTCGGGCGAGCTCAACGTGAGCATGGGGCGCCTCGCCGAGCGGCACGGCGCGGAGACTGCGAAGGCGGTCCGGCGCGCCATGCACGACACGGTCGACGAGGTCGCACGGTCGTCGGCGGCGGAGGGCATCGACGCTCGCTTCCACAAGGGCGGCGCCGTGGTCGTCGCCCGCGGGACGGCCGAGCTGCCGGCGATGTGGGCGGAGGTCGAGGAGTACGAGCGGTTCGGGTTCGCCGAGCACTGCGTCCCGCTCGACCGGCCTGCGCTCGACGCACGGCTGCGGGTCGCGGGGGCCGTCGGCGGCGTCTTCATGCCCGACTGCGCGGTCGTGCACCCCGGGCGGCTCGTGCGCGGGCTCGCACGGGCGGTCGAGGCGCGCGGGGCGACGATCCACGAGCGGACGGCGGCGACCGGGTACATGCCGAAGCAGCCGGGATCTGCCCCGGCGGGGTCGCGCGAAGCCCGGGGCGGGAGCGGGAAGGCCGTGCTGCGGACGGCGCGCGGGGACGTGCGAGCCGACACGATCGTGCTCGCCGGCGAGGCGTACCTCGCGCAGCTGCCGCGGTTGCGCCGCCAGCTCCTGCCGATCTACTCGCTGATCGTCCTCACCGAGCCGCTCTCCGATGCACAGTGGGTGTCGATCGGATGGGAGGGGCGCGAGTGCGTCTCGTCGTTCCGGCTGACGATCGACTACCTCGCCCGCACGCCCGACGGCCGGATCCTCTTCGGCGGGCGCGGGGCGCCCTACCACTTCGGATCCCGCATCGGTCCCGCGTTCGACCGGGACGCCGCGACCCACGCCATGCTCCGCCGGATGCTGCTGCGCTGGTTCCCGTCGCTGCGCGGAATCCGCTTCACGCACGAGTGGGGCGGGCCGCTGGGGATGCCGCGCGACTGGGAACCGACGTTCTCGCACGATCCGGAGCACGGGATCGCGTCGGCCCGGGGATACACGGGCCACGGCGTCACCACGTCGAACCTGGCCGGCCGCGTGCTGGCCGATCTGATCACGGGCCGGCGCACGGAGATCACGGAGCTCCCCTTCGTGAACCACCGATCGCCGGACTGGGAGCGCGAGCCGTTGCGCTGGCTCGGGGCACGCTACGTGCAGCTGTCGATGCTGCGGCTCGACCGGCTCGCCGAGCGCGACGGCCGGGCCCCGACCGGCAGGAGCCTGGCCGAGCGCCTGGCGCGGCACTGAGCGATCCGGGCCGAACGGGCGGCGGGCACGGGACCGGCGGACGAGAGGCGCGCGGGGCTAGGATCGTGCCATGCAGGACCGCCTCGAGCCGCTCCGCCACGAGATCGACCTGGCAACCATCCGGTTCGCCGCCTGGCGCTGGTCCCCGCCGGCCGGGGCGGAGGCTGCCGGACGGCGGCTCGTGATCCTGCACGGCGTCACGGCGAGCGCGATGGCGTTCGACGAGGTGGCGCGCGCGATCGCCTCGGACGGGTGGACCGTCGACGCACTCGACCTGCCGGGACACGGCGGCACGCGCTGGCTGGACGCGGACGGAGCCCCGCTGGCGGACCAGGAGTCCGTCGGCGCGGACGCGTACGAACTGCAGCGTGTCGGCGACCTGGTGGCCGCCGCCGTGCGAGCGCTTCCCCCGGTGTCGCCACCGCCCGGGGGGGAGCGGTCACGGTTCGAGACGGAGGGGGCGGCGTCCGGGGCAGGGCAGCCACGGTTCGCGTCGGGGCAGTCGTCGGCGACGCACGATGCGCCGGTCATCCTCGGGCACTCGTGGGGCGCCGGCGTGGCCGTGATGGCGATCGACGCCGGGGCGCCGGTCCGGCACCTGGTCCTGCTCGACCCGCCGTTCCTGACCCCCCAGCAGGGGATCGAGATGGCCGAAGGGTTCCGCGCCGAACTGCGGCCGGAGGCGGCCGAAGGGTTCCGCGCCGAACTGCGGCCGGAGGACGCCGCGCGGCGACCGGAGATGGCCCGGGCCGAGGTCCTGGCGCCCGTTCACGACCCGGGCACCACCGACCGGGACCCGGAGTCAGGTGCCCGGGCGCTCCCGCAGACGTCGCCGCTGGCGGCCGATTCGATCGCCCGCGGGGCCCCCCTGGATCCGATCCGCCTCATGGCCGAGTGGCGGTCGCGCCACCCCGATCTGCCGGTCGACGTGATCGCGGGAGACCCGCTTGCCGGCGGCCTCGTCCCCGCTCCCATCCAGTCGCTGCTCCGCATGGCACTGGGAGCCGCGCACGTCCACGCGCTGCCGGGGCTCGGGCACAGTCCGCACAACGAGGACCTCGGACGGTTCCTCGAGGTGCTGCGCGGCGTGCTCGGCAGCCCGGATGCCTGACGCTCAGCGCGCGGAAGCGTCCCTCCCGGCCCGGATCGCGATCGCCCGCTCGTACGCGTCGAGGTACCGCGGGGCCGACGCCGTCCAGCCGAAGTCCCGGCTCATCGCGCGCTCCACGACCCCGGCCCAGCGGGCCCCCTCGCGATACGCCTCGATCGCGCGCCGCCCCGCATCTGCCAGGGCACCCGGTTCCGCCGGGCCGAAGACGAATCCGTCGCCCTGGTCGGGCCGTTCGTCCGCGTCGACGACGGTGTCGGCAAGGCCGCCCGTCCGGCGCACGAGCGGGACCGTCCCGTAACGCATCGCGATCATCTGGCTCTGGCCGCACGGCTCGAAGCGGGACGGCATCAGCAGCAGGTCGCTGCCGGCGTAGATGCGGCGTGCCTCGTCGCGGTCGAAGCGCTCGAGGATCGCGACCCGATCGTGCCAGTGCGCGGCGAGCGCGCGCAGGTCACGGATCAGCCGCGCGTCGCCGGTGCCGAGGATCACGAGCCGGGCACCCGCCTCGACGAGCGCCTGCGCGGCCCCGGCGAGCAGGTCGAATCCCTTCTGCGGGTCCAGGCGCCCCACCAGCCCGAACAACGGGGCGCCGCGGTCGCCCCACGGCTCGCCGCCCGGGAACGCGTCGACCCCGAGCCGGACCGCCAGGTCGCGCTTGCACGCGCGCTTGCCGGCCAGGTCGGCCGCCGAGAAGCGCCGGACGAGCGTCGCGTCGGTCTCCGGGTCCCACAGCCGCAGGTCGATGCCGTTGAGGATCCCGACGTACCTGTCGCCGCGCTCGCGCAGGACGTCGTCGAGCCCCGCCCCGTACTCCGGGGTGCGCGATTCCGCCGCGTACGTGGGGCTGACCGTGTTGACCATGTCCGCCGCGCGCACCTCCTCGCGCAGCAGGTCGACGCCGTCCGCCTTGCCGACGCGCGCGGGCAGGCCGAGCGCGCCGGCGCGGTCGCGCGGCACCCAGCCGTGGTACGCGAGGTTGTGGCAGGTGACCATCGTGGCCATCCCGGCCAGCGCGGGATCCGAGGCGTAGACGTGGTCGCGCAGCAGGATCGCGGGCCCGGCCTCCCAGTCGTGGCCGTGGAGCACCGCCACGCCGCCCCCCTCGGCCCGGATCGTCTCGAGCGCTGCGCGCCCGAGCAGCGCGAACCGCGCGCCGTTGTCCGGGTAGTCGGCCCCGCCCTCGCCGTAGTAGTCCGCCCGGTCGAAGCTCGCCGGGTGATCCACCAGCCGGAGGCGGTACCCGTCGGCGCGTGCGGTCAGCACCTCGACGGCGGTCACGGAGCCGTCCGCGGCCCCGGCGCCCGCGCCCGGGTGGAGTCGAAGGCGCTCGGCGGGACCCGGCGGTTCGAGGCCCCGGTAGCGCGGCAGGTAGACGTCGACGTCGTGGCCCAGCCCGCCCAGCGCACGCGCCAGCGCGTCGACCACGTCCGCCAGGCCGCCCGTCTTGGCGAACGGCTCGCACTCGGAGGTCACCATCGCGATCTTCATGCCCGCGGATGGTACGTCCCGTGCGGCCCGTGCGGAGGTAAATCGGTTTATCGGTCGCGGTTCGTGTAGCATCGCAGGCTCATGGAGCATGCGCCGCTCGTCCCCACGCTTCCGCCGCCGGCATTCCGGCTGCCCGCCCGCCTCGAAGGACTGCGGGCCCTCGCCTACAACCTGTACCCCACGTGGCACCCCGAGGCGCGCCAGCTCTTCGCGCACATCGATCCCGCGCTCTGGCCTCGCTACCGGAACCCCATCTCGATCCTGATGAGCCACCAGAACTGGGGCGACCTGCTCGAGAACCCGGGATTCATGGCCGAGTACGAGACCGTGCTGGCCGAGTTCGAGCGGTACATGGCGAACGGCGCCGGCCACTGGTTCACCCGGCACCACGGGCGCGATCTGGACGGGCCCATCGCCTACTTCTGCGCCGAGTACGGGCTGACCGAGACGCTGGGGATCTACTCGGGCGGCCTCGGCATCCTCGCGGGAGACCACGCGAAGACCGCCTCGGACATGGCGCTGCCGTTCGTCGCCGTCGGCCTGTTCTACCACCGCGGCTACTTCCGCCAGACGATCGACGCGGACGGGCACCAGGAGCACGCCTACCCCGACTACGACCCGCTCCGGCTGCCCCTGCTGCGGGTCGCGTCGCTCGAGGGTGACGCGCTCACGATCCCCGTCGAGCTCCCCGGCCGGACGATCTGGTGCGCGGTGTGGCTGGCGCAGGTCGGACGCGTCCCGCTGCTCCTGCTCGACACCGACATCCCCGACAACGCGCCGCCGGACCGGCCCATCACCAGCATCCTCTACGTGCGCGGACGCGAGATGCGCTTCTGCCAGGAGATGGTGCTGGGGGTCGGCGGGGTGCGGACGCTCCGCGCGCTCGGCATCGAGCCCGCGGTCTGGCACCTCAACGAGGGCCACTCGGCGATGATGCTCGTCGAGCGCGCCCGCGAGCTCGTGGCCCAGGGAACGCCCCTGGACGATGCCCTGGCCCGCGTCCGGCGCGACTCGGTGTTCACGATCCACACCCCCGTGTCGGCGGGCAACGAGCGGTTCGACGCGCAGCTCGTGCGCAGGCTCGCAGCGCCGCTCGGCAGTCCGGACGGGATCGACCTCGAGCGCATCCTCGAGTTCGGACGCGGCGTCGACGGGAACGCGGCCGAGTTCGACATGACGGCCTTCAGCCTGCGGCTCACGAACGGCGCCAACGCGGTGAGCCAGCTCCACGCGCAGACGGCGAACGCGACGTGGGGGCCCATCCTCGAGCGCCCCATCGTCGGGATCACGAACGGCATCCACGTGCCGAGCTGGGTCGGGCGGCCGATCCGCTCGCTCTACCAGGATCGCGGCGGAGACCTCGACGACCTCGACGCGGAGGTGCGGTCGCGGCGCTTCTGGGATCGCGTCGACCAGATCCCGGACCGCCAGCTGTGGGCGGCGCACGCGCGGCAGAAGCTGGAGCTCGCGCACTTCGTACGGGGACGCCTGCTCGCGCAGCTGGCACGGCAGGGCGAGTCGCCGGACGAGCTCGAGGCGATCGGCCACCTGATGGATGCGAACGCGCTCACGATCGGGTTCGCGCGACGGTTCGCGACCTACAAGCGGGCCGCGCTGCTCTTCACCGACGAGGAGCGCCTCGCGCGGATCCTGTGGAACCCGGAGCGGCCGGTCCAGGTGGTCTTCGCGGGCAAGGCGCATCCCGCCGATCGTCCCGGCCAGCGCGTCATCCAGGACATCTGGGAGCGCAGCCGGTCGCCGCGTCTGCGGGGCCGGGTGTTCATGGTCGAGGACTACGACATGCGCGTGGCCCGCTTCCTGATCCAGGGCGTCGACGTCTGGCTGAACAACCCGCGCCGCCCGCTGGAGGCCTCGGGGACGAGCGGCATGAAGGCCGCCGTCAACGGCGTGGTGAACCTGTCCGTCCTCGACGGGTGGTGGGACGAGGGCTGGACCGGGTCGAACGGGTGGGCGATCGGCGGCCGCGAGACGAACCCGGACGAGGGCGCGCAGGACTGGGCCGACGCGCAGGAGCTGTACCGGATCCTCGAGCAGGAGGTCGTGCCGCGCTACTACGAGCGCGACCGTGACGGCATCCCCGCGGCCTGGCTGCAGGTGGCGCGGCACTCGATCCGCAGCACGATCTGGACCTTCTCCACGACCCGCATGCTCCAGGAGTACACGGAGCAGCTGTACGTGCCCGCGGCGGGGAGCACGGGCCGCCGGACGTCGCGGGGGCGGACCGCCAACGGCCGCCCGGGGGGCGCGGGGCGAGCCGGAGGTGCGGGCACATCGCCGCGACGAGCCGCGGCGGCACAGGCGAACGGCACCGGATCGGCCACGGAGGCCGTCACGCGGAACGGCACGCGGGGAGGCCGCGAGACCGGACCGGCGGCGACGGGTGCGGGCGAGGCGCCGGCCGGCACGCAGGAAGCGCTTCGGCTGCACGAGGCCTGACCGGCGGAAGGATCGACGCAGGACATCGACGACAGGGAGACGGAGGGAGGCCGGTGACCGGCCGGATCGCGCTCGCGCTCGCCATCCACAACCACCAGCCGGTGGGGAACTTCGGCTGGGTCTTCGAGGACGTCTTTCGGGCGGCGTACGAGCCGCTGCTGGACGCGCTGGAACGGCACCCGGGCGTCCGGCTGTCGCTGCACTACACCGGCCCGCTCATCGAGTGGATCCGGGACGCGCACCCCGACTTCCTCGATCGGCTCCGCGCGCTCGTCGAGCGCGACCAGGTCGAGGTGCTCGGAGGCGGGTACTACGAGCCCGTGCTCGCGTCCCTGCCCGACCACGACCGGCACGGCCAGCTCGTGCGCATGGCCGACGAGGTCGAGCGACTGGTGGGCCGCCGGCCGCGCGGCGCATGGCTGGCGGAGCGCGTCTGGGAGCCGCAGCTGCCGTCCGTCCTGGCCGACGGCGGGTACGAGTGGACGATCCTCGACGACAACCACTTCCGCGCCGCGGCGATCCCCGAGGACGCCATGTGGGGCGCGTACGTGACCGAGGACCAGGGGCGGCTGCTCCGCGTCTTCGGGACCGAGCAGGGATTGCGCTACCGCATCCCGTTCGGGCAGCCCGAGGATGTGATCGCGCACCTCCGGGAGCACGCGACCGAGGACGGGCACCGGCTCGGCTTCATGGGCGACGACGGCGAGAAGTTCGGCGCCTGGCCCGGCACCTACGAGCACTGCTGGGGCGGCGGGCGCTGGATCGAGCGCTTCTTCGGCCTGCTCGAGGACAACGCCGGCTGGCTGTCGACCGTGACGCCGTCCGCGTGGCTCGATCGGGAGCCCCCGATCGGGCGCGCCTACGTGCCGACCGCCTCGTACATCGAGATGGGTGAGTGGGCGCTGCCGCCGGCCGACTCGAACGTGCTGACGGCGCTGATCAGGCGCGCGGTGGACGAAGACCTGCCCGAGAGGCGCTTCCTGCGGGGAGGCTTCTGGCGCAACTTCCAGGCCCGGTACCGGGAGATCAACGACCTGCACAAGCAGATGCTGCGCGCGTCGGCGAAGGTCGACGCGATGCCCGAAGGGCCCGCCAGGGACGCCGCCCGCGACCACCTCTACCGCGGTCAGTCCAACGACTGCTACTGGCACGGGCTCTTCGGCGGGATCTACATCGTGCACATGCGGCTGGCCACGCACGCGCACCTGATCGCGGCCGAGGACCTGGCCGACGAGGCGCGCATGGCGGACGGGGCACGCTCGGCGGATGAGGCACGCTCGCCGGGAGGGACATACGCCGCGGGCGAAGCGCACGCCGCGCGCGGAGGAGTCGCTGCCGGAGCGACGATCACGGCGCCGGCGGACGGCGCGGCCCTCGTCGACGCGGACATGGACGGGATCCCGGAGGCGTTCCTCGCGGCCCCCGGACAGGTGGTCGTGGTCGACCTCGCGGAGGGCGCCGCGATCGGCTCGTGGGACCTCCGGGCGACCCGCCTCGCCCTCTGCTCCGTCATGCGGCGCCGGCCGGAGGCCTATCACGCGACGCTCGTCGCGCACGAACGGGCCACGGCGCGGGATGGCGCGGAGCAGCAGGTGACGGGCGCGGGCGCGGCACCCAGGACCATCCACGACATGGTGGCGACCAAGGAGCCGGACCTCAGCAGCAGGCTCATCTACGACCGGCACGAGCGTCGTTCCGGGCAGCTGCACGTCGTGCCGGCCGGATCGGATCCGGAGGCATTCCGGCGCGAGGTCGTCCCGGAGCTCGCCGACGTGGTCGACGAGCCGTATCGCGTGGCCTCGCTCGGCGATCGGCGGCTGGTCGCCGATCGCGAGGCCCATGCCGACGGGCAGCCGATCCTCGTCCGCAAGACGCTGCAGCTCGGCGGCGGGCGGCTCGACCCGTCCCTGGCGATGGACGTGGCGATCGAGCACCACGGCAACGCGCCGATCGACGCCGACCTCGTGCTCGAGTGGAACGTCGACCTGGCGGGCGGGGGCGGCAACCCCGCGGCGTACTACGAGGCGCCGGCGAACCGCGAGCCCGGGGCGGCCGACGGGGCCGGCACCCGCTACCCGCATGATTCGGGCGCGCACCCCGGCCTGCTCGCCACGCTCGCGTTCGGGAACTCCGCCGAGGGCGCGGACGTCCGGGCGACGATGTCGCCGCCCGCGGACGTGTCGTGGTACCCGGTCGAGACGGTCTCGAACTCGGAGTCGGGATTCGAGCGTCAGTACCAGGGGAGCTGCCTCCTGCTGCGCTGGCCGCTCCGACTGGCACCGGGCGAGGTCGCGGCGTGGCGCGTCCGACTCGACGTCGCGAGCTCACGCGACCATCGCGCCGAGGAGCGATGACGCCGGGCCGCCTGGCCGTCCACGGCCACTTCTACCAGCCCGACCGCCGCGACCCGTTCTCCGGCGAGGTGCCGACCGACCCGGCGGCCTCGCCGGCGCGCGACTGGACGTCCCGGGTCACCGACGACTGCTACGCGCCCAATGCGGCGCGCGGCACGTTCCGCCGGATCGGCTGGGACCTGGGCCCCGCCCTCGCCACGTGGCTCAGGGCCCACCGTCCCGAGGTCCACGACGCGATCGTCGCCCAGGACGACGGGACGAATGCGATCGCGGTCGCGTACCACCACGCGATCCTGCCGCTCGCCCCGATGCGCGACCGGCGGACGGAGATCCGCTGGGGGCTGCGCGACTTCGAGCTCCGCATGGGCCGCCGGGCGACCGGGATCTGGCTGCCGGAAACCGCGGCGGATCTCGCGACGCTCCGGATCTGCGCCGAGGAGGGCGTCCGGTACACGATCCTCGCGCCGTGGCAGGCGGGCACGGACGGGAACCTGGACACGCGCAGGCCCTACCGCGTACAGGTCGGCGACGGCCTCTCGCTGGTCGTCATGTTCTACGACCGCGCGCTCTCGACGGCCGTGAGCTTCGACCCGGCAGCGACGCAGAACGCCGACGACTTCGTCCGCTCGCGGGTCGCGCCGCGGCTGGCCGATCCCCTCCCCTCCGGCGACGCGCCGGTGGCCCTCATCGCCACCGACGGCGAGCTGTACGGGCATCATCAGCGCTTCCGCGACCTGTTCCTCGCCCGCCTGACGACCTGGTACGGCGCCGTCAGCGGCGGCCTGCACGTCGACGTCGGGTCGCTCGCCGCCATGCTCCGTGCCAGCGCACGGCCGCCGCTCCCGGTCATGACGATCCAGGAGCGCACGAGCTGGTCGTGCCACCACGGCGTGCTGCGCTGGTTCGCCGAGTGCCCGGATGCCGCCGACGGCCGGTGGAAGCAGCCGCTCCGGCTGGCGCTCGACCGCCTCGCGGCCGGGATCGACGCGGTCACCGACGAGCTGCTGGCGCCGCTCGGGATCGACCCCTGGGAGGCGCGCGACGGGTACGTCGACGTGGCATCGGGGTACGCCACGGCGGAGGCGTACGTCGCCCGCCTGCTGGCCGGCATCGACCGGGATGGCCCGCCGGGGAATGGGCCGGTGCCGGCCGGCGAACGGTCGGGCCGGACCGCGGCCCACCGTCGCGCGGCCCTGCTCGGCGACGTCCTCGCCGCGCAGGCATCCCGCCTGTCGATGTTCCAGTCGGATGCCTGGTTCTGGGACGATCCGGCGCGGCCGGAGACGCTGCAGGCACTGCGCTTCGCGGCGCACGCCGCACGCCTCGTCGACCGGCGGGCCGGTTCGGGACTCGAGCGACGGCTCGTGGAGGACCTTTCCGCGCTGCGCTCGCCGTCGATCGGGCTCGACGGCGCGGCGCTCTACCGTCTCGCCCTCGATCAGATCGGACAGCCACCCCCAGCCTGAGCGCCCGGCGGTCCGTATGCCACCCCGCTCCCGGCCGGTCGGCCCTTGGCGGGCCGGCGGCGATGGGCGACGATCGTGCCGGACGTACTCCCTCACCTCCTCCACGAAATGACCCGCCGGATGGCGGGTCATTTCGGTTCCCGGCGTCGTGTCCGCGCGCCGGCCTCGTGTCCGTGCCCCGGCCTCGTGCCCGTGGCCCGGCCCGGTTTCGCCGCCGGAGTCGCCGCCGGTTGCGCCGCCGAAATCGCGACCCTGGTGCGGAGCGCCCGGGCCGCGAGGGACCGCCCGCTCCGCGCCCTCGAGACCGTCCGGCTGGCCCTGTTCGCGGCGGGGCCCGCGTGGCACGATCTCGCCACGTCCGTCCGCCGGGCCCAATCCGGCAGCCAGGAGCATCGACGATGACGACCAGCTTTCCGCCGCCGGGGCCGCCCGGCGGTCCGGGCACGACCTCCCCCTCGGGCCCGAATGCACAGGGAACGGGCGGCGGCCCCGGCTGGAGCACGCCGCCGGCGGGCGGCTCGCCCGGACCGGCAGTGGGACAGCCCGCCGCCGGGCCGTCGTGGGGGCAGCCGGCGTGGGGGCAGCCGTCGGGAGGCCCGTCGTGGGGCCAGCCCTCGGGCTCGCCTGGACGATGGTCGCAGCCGGGGCCCGGTGCAGCCGCAGCGCCGGTCGGCGGCTGGGTCGCCGGCCTGGTGCTGGTGGCCATCGGGTGCTTCCTGCTCATCGGCAGGTGGATCCCGGACGCCGGCCAGTACCTCGTGCTCGCGATCGGCCTCATCCTGCTGATCATCTTCCTGGCCACCGGCGAGTACGGGTTCCTCGTCCCCGGCGGGATCGTCACCGGCATCGGCGCCGGGATCCCGCTCGCGACGGCCTACGAGGGGCAGTTCGGCGGCGGCCTCTTCCTGGTCGCGATGGGGATCGGCTTCGTGCTGATCTGGGTGCTGGCGGAGGTGTTCCGGCTGCGGGAGCGCAACCCCTGGCCGCTGGTGCCCGGGCTCGTCCTCGGCACCATCGGCGCGCTCGTGGCCTCGGGGGACCGGGCCTACCCGCTCGCCGACGCGATCGGGACCGCCTGGCCTCTCATCCTCGTCGTCGCGGGCCTCGTGCTCCTGGCCGGCTCGGTGCGCCGCCGCTCCGCCTGACCGCCGCCCGATCTCCGGCCGATCGGCCCGTCAGGGCTCCGGCCGCCGGTCGGCTCCGCGTGCGGCAACGCGCTTCGCGAGGCCCAACTCGACCAGGTCCGTGGCCGCCGCAAAGCCCACCCTGCCCGTGTCGACGACCAGGTCGTACAGTCGCACGTCCAGCCAGTCGCGACCGTAGACCTGCCGGATGTAGGCCGCCCGGTTGGCGTCCATCTCGTGCACCCGGCGCGCGGCAGCAGGCTGCTCGATCTGCTCGCGCTCCATGACGACCCGCTGGCGGAAGGCCTGGTCGGCGTGGAGGAAGACGTGGTACGCGTCCGGGTCGTCGTGCAGGATGTGGGCGCCGCCGCGCCCGACGATCACGACGTTGCCCGAGCGCGCCGCCTCGCGGACGACGTCCCTGGTCAGCTCGAGCACCTCGCGCCGGGGATCGACCGACGGGTCGGGATAGGGGGGCTCCCACGCCATCCCCAGCCCGGCCGCGAGCGGCGAGAAGGACAGGGCGAGCCGGTCGAGCAGGGTCGTCGGCCGTTCGTCCTCCGCGGCGACGTCCTCCGGGTCCAGGGCGGCGCGTCGCGCGACCTCCGCGATCAGCGACTGGTCGACGATGTCGAGGTGCAGGCGCTCCGCGAGCAGACCGGCCACCGACGAGCCGCCGGCCCCGAACTGCCTCGAGATCGTGATGACGGTCATCTTCCACCTCCCCGCGCGACCATCCCCGGCCAGCATACCCCGCCGGCCGCCTCCTCCGGCAGGCGGACAGACGGACACGTGGGCAGACGGCCGGCGGCGGTGGGAGAGCGCCGCCGCGACGGCCGTCGGGGATGAGCGAGTCCGGTTCCGGTCGGGGTTCGGTCGGGCGCGGGGCGCGTCCCGGGGGCGCAAACGGCGCCGTGTGCCGATGGAGTGGGGCGTCCTCCTCCGGCGCCCCACCCGTCGGCCTGCACGGTGGGTCCGGAAGCCGGGACCGGCGCGCCTCGCGCCGGGACCGGCTTCCGGACAACAGACGACCCGGGTCCGTTCGGGTCGTCTGCGGAGGGAGGGAGGCGGGGAGTGCCGCTGGCCGCTCGGCCTGGTCCCCGCTGGAGGTGTGATCACGGTAGTCGAGCGCGTGATGTCGCCATGCATCGCCGGCTCGACCACGTGCCACAAACACATTGCAGCGGCATGTCGCGCGTCTTGCAGTGCGCTCGCGGGAGCCCCTACCCGTTCGAGCAGAGCCCCCGTTCGGGCAGGCTCCGGGTCAGGCCCGCGCGCCCGGCGCGATCTCGCCCAGCACGATGCGACGGAGCCACCGGACCGGGGGCGATCCGTGCGACACGAGCGCCTCCAGGTGACCGCGGTAGTCGAAGTCGCCGGCGTCGCCGTAGCCGCCCACGATGGGCGGATCCGGGACATCGTCGCGAGAGCCGCCGTGCGAGGCGGCCCAGCGACGGCGGGCCTCCAGCTCCAGGTCCCACAGCTCCGCGGCACCCGCGTAGTAGGTCGAGAGCTGGGTCGACGTGAGACGGGCGCGCAGCCACTTCGCGCGGGCCTCCTGCTCCTCCTGGTAGCCGTCCCCGACCATCAGCCGCATCGCCTCGGCCTCGGTCATCGAGCCCGCGTGGATGCCCACGTCCAGCAGTGCGTTCACGATCGAGCGCAGGTAGAACTTCCAGTGGGTGAGCAGCAGCGCCGGGTCG
Organism: Chloroflexota bacterium; assembly: GCA_021790715.1. GTDB lineage: Bacteria > Chloroflexota > Limnocylindria > Limnocylindrales > CSP1-4 > JAJYNJ01. The sequence goes on along the minus strand of JAJYGK010000127.1, from coordinate 3,045 downwards.
CGTCGCCCGTAGCCGACGTCCATCATGGCCTGCGTGACGTAGACGGCCCACCCCTCGCTGAAGGCGCCGGACGCGAAGATCGACCGCACGAGCGACGGGCACCGATTGGACCAGTCGAGCTGGAGGTAGTGGCCCGGGATCCCCTCGTGGATGCAGAGGAGCCGCAGCATGCGGTCGTTGTCCTCCCGCATCGACGACTCGACCCGCTCGGGCGGCCAGTCCTCGCCCGGGGGCGTGATCCAGAAGAAGCTCTTCTGCCCCTTCTCGAGCGGACCGGGCGGATCGAGGAACGCACCGCCGAGCGGGCGCAGGAACCCCGGCGTCCAGGTCACCTCGAGCGGCTCGCGCGGCAGACCGATCATCTGGTTGCGGCGCACGAACCGTTCGATCCGGGCGACCTCCCGCGTGCAGTGGTCGAGCAGCTCCTCCGGCCGCCGGTGCTCACGGGCGACGGCGTCGAGCACCGCGCGCACGATGACGGCGTCCGCGTCCGGGTCCCCGGCGGGGATCGGACGGTCGCCCAGCCAGGCGGGCCACAGCTCGCGCGCCAGGCGCGCCATCTCGGCACGCACCGCGCGTGCGTCGCGGCCTGCCCGCGCCGACAGCTCCTCCGGCGCGAGGTCGCTTCCCAGCACGTGGCGCAGCTTGGCGGCGTACAGGGCCGGGCCGAGCCGCCCGTCACCGCTCGAGCGCGGCAGCACCTCTCGCTCGAGGCACGCGCGCAGGTCGTCGAGCGCGGCGACGGCGACCGGCACGGCATCCGCGAAGCGCGGTGGCAGGCGGAACGCGTCCTCGTCGTACCGATTCGCGTCGGCGATCCGCAGCGCCTCGTCGATCAGGTCCCGAATGCCGTCGAGCTGCTCCAGCGCGGTCTCCGTGTGCAGCCGCGAGACCGGTCGGTCGGGCATCCCGAGCAGGTTCTCGCGGGCCGCGGCGACGATGCCCGGGAGGTGGCGCAGCCGCCGCACGAACGCCTCACCCCGGTGATGCCACGGCGCGTACGGACGGGCGAGCAGCGCGAACAGGCCGGTCCCGATCAGTTCCACGTAGGAGAGCGGGTTCCACGTCTCCTCGCGCAGCGACTCCTCCTCGAAGAGGCGCGCGTCGAGCGTCTCCAGCAGGATGCCCCGGTCGATCCGCTCGTCCGGCGTCAGGCCGATGTCGTCCAGGGCGCCGAAACGCGCGCGCCAGCGCCGGAGGAGCGCCAGTCGGGCGAGCCTCCCGGTCCCCGACAGGTCGGGCCAGCGATTGTCGAACCGGTGGTCGCCGGCCTGCGTCGCCGCCACGGGGTACAGGAGGAAGAACTCGTCGAAGAAGTCGCGCAGCAGGTACTCGAACGGCGTGATCGGCGTCGGGCGGTAGTCGAGCACGTAGGGCTCGAAGGGCTCGTACGGATCGTCGGGAGGCTGGATGTACGGGTCGGCGGGCCGGTTCACGTGGACATCGTACGGTGTGGCCCTCCTGCGCACCGGGACGTCCGCACGGTGGCACCGCGCATACAATGCGGCTCGTGCTGGACATGCTGGTCAGGATCGTGATCAACGCCGCGGCCCTGCTGGCGGCGGTCGAACTCGTGCCCGGCATCTCGTTCGAGTTCGGCAGCGAGTGGTGGAAGCTCGCGCTCGTCGCCCTCCTCCTCGGCGTCATCAACACGTACCTGCGGCCGATCGTGAAGCTCCTCGCGCTGCCCATCAACCTGCTGACGATGGGGCTGGTGGGTCTCGCGATCAACACCGGGATGGTGCTGCTGCTGGCCCTCGCCAGCGACCAGCTCCGGCTCGGGTTCACGATCTACGGCTGGCCGATCAGGGCCTTCTCGCTGGAGGTCATCTGGGCGGCATTCCTCGCCTCGATCGTGATCAGCGTCGTGGCCCTGGTGCTCAGCATCGCCTTCGGCCAGAAGCGCATCCTCGGAGTCCGGGTCTGACCGAGTCCGCCGCGCTCTCGCTCCCGCGGCGCGCCTTCCGCGAGCGGGTGGCGGGGCGCCCCCTCCTCTTCGACGGCGCGATGGGCACGCTGCTGTTCAGCCGTGGCGTGCCCCAGCAGGCGTCGCTCGTCCAGCTCGCCCTGACGCGACCGGAGCTCGTGGGGGCCATCCATCGCGAGTACGTCGAGGCCGGCGCGGACGCGATCGAGACGTGCTCGTTCGGTGCCAACCGCGTCCGGCTGGCTCCGTTCGGGCTCTCGGCCGAGGCGGCGAGGATCAACCGGCGCGCCGCACAGCTCGCCCGCGAGGCGCGCGACGTCGCCGGGCGCGACGTGCTCGTGGCCGGCTCGGTCGGCCCGGTCACCCCGGTTGCCCACGGCCCGGCCGTCCTGTCGCTCGAGCAAGTGGAGGCCGCGTTCCGCGAGCAGATCGAGGGGCTGCTCGAGGGCGGCGTCGACCTGCTCGTCCTCGAGACGTTCGGCCGGCTCGAGGAGCTGCTGATCGCGCTCGCCGCGGCGCGGGCGCTCTCGGACGTGCCGATCATCGCCGGGATGACGTTCGGCGAGGAGCTGCGGGCGATCGACGGGACGGCGCCGGCCGGCGCGGCCGCCGCGCTCCGCGAGGCCGGCGCGGACGCGATCGGGGTGAACTGCGGCGCCGGGCCGGTCGTCTGCCTGGACGCACTGGCCGGGATGCCGGGCGACGCCCCGGACGAGCGGGGACTCGAGGGGACACCGCTCTCGATCATGCCCAACGCCGGCCTGCCCCAGCGCATCGAGGGGAACTTCCGGTACGCCGCCGATCCGGCCTACTTCGCCGAGATGGTCCCGCGCTTCCTCGACGCCGGTGCATCGATCGTGGGAGGCTGCTGCGGGACGACGCCGGGGCACGTGGCGGCGATGCGGGCGTCGCTCGACGCGGCGATCGCCGCCGGGACCCGGGCGGGCTCCGCTCCTTCGCCGGTCTCGGGCGGCGTGACGACGCCCCCCGTTCCACGGCCTCGCGTCGTCTCCGACACCGGGGCCCACGAGGCGCCCCGGACCGGCGCGGTGGAGGGCACCGCGGTGGAGAGCACCGCGGCCGACGAGCCGGGCCCGACCGGGCTCGCCCGCGCGCTG
>JAJYGK010000048.1 GCA_021790715.1 Chloroflexota bacterium | reverse complement strand
CGCTCCGCCGGCCGCGTCCGTCCGGTGCTCCGCCTCCGCGCGGGCCCGTCGCTGCGGTCCAAGCGCCTCGGCGATGAGGTCCGGCACCCGGGCCCGCGCCGAATCGGCCCCCGCAGCCACGGCGTAGGAGATCATGCGCGCCCGCGCCCGCCCGTGCGTGATGATCACGGAGCCGCGCACGCCGAGGAGCGGCGCGCCGCCGGTCCGCTCGTAGTCGAAGCGGCCGCGGATGCGCGCGATCGCCGGCCGCATCAGCACGTAGGCCAGCGGGCCCAGCGGCGGTCGGCGGAACTCCTGGCGGAGCAGGTCGAAGATGAAGCCCGAGAGCCCCTCGAAGAACTTCATCGTGACGTTCCCGACCGAGGCGTCGCACACGACGACGTCCGCGAGGTGCGCCGGCAGGTCCTTGCCCTCGACGTTCCCCACGAAGCGCAGGTCGCTCGCCGCGAGGAGCGCCGTGGCCTCCTGCACCCGCCGCTCGCCCTTGCCGCCCTCCTCGCCGATCGAGAGCAGGGCGACGGACGGATCCGGCACGCCCAGCACGCGCTCGGCGTAGATCGCGCCCATGCGCGCGTACTGCGCGAGGTTGAGGCCGGTCGAGTCCGTCGTCGCGCCGATGTCGAGCAGGACGAACGGGCCCTTGTCGCTGATCATGGGCACCGCGAGCGCCGGCCGGTCCACGCCCGGCAGACGGCCGAGGTGCAGGATCGCCGCCGCGACCCCGGCGCCGGTGTGCCCCGCCGTCACGACGGCGTCGGCGCGCCCCTCGCGCACGAGGCGCATCGCGACGTTGATGCTGGCGTCGCGCTTGCGACGCACCGCGGCGGCCGCGGCCTCGTCCATCTCGACCAGGTCGGACGCCGGGACCAGCGTGACGTGGGAGGGCAGCCCGCCCCGGATGTGCGGCGCGACCCGCGCCTCGTCCCCGACCAGGATCAGGTCGGTGTCCGGATGCTCGCGCGCCCAGGCGAGGGCGCCGGGCACGACCTCCGCGGGCCCGTGATCCCCGCCAAGGGCATCGACGGCGACGCGGACGCGCCGCTGCGCCGGTCGCGGTTCGGGACGGGCCGGCGAGGGATCCATGCGCGCCTCGCGGATCGCCAGCCGCGCGTCAGGACCGCGGCGCCTCGCCGGTCGACTTCGTGCGGATGTGCACGGCCTCGCGGCCGGCGTACCAGCCGCAGTTCGGGCAGGCGTGGTGCGGCTGCTTCGGCTCGTGGCAGTGGGGGCACGACTCGACCGTGGGTGCGGTCAGGGCGTGGTGCGCCCGGCGGTCGCCCTGCGCGGCGTGGGAGGTCTTGCGCTTGGGAAGGCCCATGGTGTCTCGTTCTCCTCGTCGAGGTGCGGATGCGGTGGACGGGTCGGGGGTGAGCGGGCGTCAGCCCACGTCGGTGTCGGTCGCGTCCCAGCTGGCCAGCGAGGCCAGCCTGGGGTCCACGGGCTCGTCCGGGTGCCCGTGACCGGGATTGTCGTTCAGATCGGCGCCGCAGATCGGGCACAGGCCACGGCAGTCGGGCCGGCAGAGCGGCGCGATGGGCTCCGCCATCGAGATGGCGTCGCCGACGGGCCCACCGAGGTCCAGCACGTGGTGGTCGTCGATGCGCAACGCATCGGGCTCGGCCGAGGTGTCCAGCGGAAGCCCCGTGTGCAGGTCCACGCTCGGGAGGGCCTCCTCGCGGAGCTCGACGTGCACGGGCGACACGATCGGGCGCAGGCACCGGCTGCACGTCTCCTGCAGGGCCGTCGTCAGGTCGGCGTCGGCGAGGATGCTGCGGGTGGTGCGGGACAGCCGCACATTGCCGTTGATCGGCTCGGCCAGTCGCAGGTCGTCCGGAAGCTCGAGGCTCGCGTCGTGGATCTCGTAGCGCCGGTCGGTGCCCGGAACGGATCCCATGAGCCCCGCGACGTTAAACGCGAGCATGCCCCGCCACGCGGTCCGGCTCGCGGTCGGCCTCGTCGGCGACGGGCTCCGGTTCGCTCTCCGCGGCGCGCCGCTCGTCGAGCATCTCGATCCCGTGCCGGATGCTCTGGAGCACCTTCACGCACTCGCCCTCGAGCCCGACGAGCACACTCGCGGCATACTCGTCGGCGCCCCGCCGGATCTCCTCCGCCTCGCGCTGGCCCTGGGCGATGATCTCGCGCGACCGGGTCTCGGCGGCGCGCGTCAGCTCGCGCTCCTCGATGAGGAACGCGGCCTGCTCCTGGGCACGCGCGACGATCCGGTCGGCCTCCTCCTGCGCCTTCTCCAGGATGCGGTCGGACTCCTGGTTGACCCGCTTCGCCTGCCGCACCTCCTCCGGCACGGCGACGCGCAGCTGGTCCACCAGGTCGAGGGCCGCGGCCTGGTCGATGACCACCGTGTTGGTGAGCGGCAGTCTCTTCCCGTTGGCCACGAGCGATTCGAGCCGCTCGACGAGGAAGATGATGTCGATGTCGGGAACCTCCTGCGCGCGGTCCGGGGCGCCGTCCCGGACTGACGCGCCATTCTAGCCCACGGTCGGGTCGGCGCTCCACCCGGCCGCGACGCTCTGCAGCCGCTCGGCCACCGCCGCGGGGACCATGCCGCGCACGTCCCCCCCGAACCGGGCGATCTCCTTGACCAGGCTCGAGCTCAGGTAGGCGTGCTCCAGTGCCGTCATGAAGAAGACCGTGTCGATGCCGGGCGCAAGCTTCCGGTTGAAGTGGGCCATCTGCAGCTCGCTCTCGAAGTCGCTCACGGCGCGCAGGCCCCGCACGACGAACCCGGCGCCGTGCCGCCGCGCCGCCTCCACCGTCAGCCCGTCGAACCGGTCGATCGAGACGCGGCGCCCGACCTCCGGCGGCAGCTCCTCGGCGATCGCGCGCCGGATGACCTCGATGCGATCGTCCTCGTCGAACAGGGCGGCCTTCCTCGGGTTGCGCAGGACGGCCACCACGAGCCGGTCGAAGACGGCGGCCGCCCGCTCGACGATGTCGAGATGCCCGTACGTGATCGGATCGAACGAGCCAGGGTAGATCGCGACGCTCATCCTGCCTCCCCGGACCCCCGTCCGCCCTCGGAACCCGGTTCGCCCTCGGAACCCGGTTCGCCCTCGTCGCCGGGCGCGCCGTCCGCCGGTGCGTACACCGTCACCACGCCCTCGCCGACCCGCCGCTCGCGCACCCGCGCCAGCCGTCCCGCCCGCTCCGGGAGCGCATCGCGCCAGAAGTGCCTGGCCACCACCACGGACCCGGGGTGCAGCAGCCCGCCCTCGCCGAGCTGCCGGAGCACACCGAGGATAGCAGCGTCCCCGAAGGGCGGATCGACGAGCACCACGTCGAAGGGCCCCGCCGCCTCGCGCAGGTACGCGGCGACGTCACGGCGGTGCACGCGCGCGTCGGAGCCGGCGAGCCCGGTCCGGCGCAGGTTCTCCTCGATCGCGCGTGCCGCGCCCGGATCCCGCTCCACGAAGTCGCACGCGGCCGCCCCGCGACTGAGCGCCTCGATCCCGCCCGCGCCGCTGCCGGCGAAGAGATCGAGCACCCGGGCTCCCGGCAGGACCGGATCGAGCGATCCGAAGATCGCCTGCTTGACGCGGTCGGCGAACGGGCGCGTGCCCGGCCCGGGGTGGACGAGGCGGCGTCCGCGTGCCGCTCCCGCGATGACGCGGCCGGCCTCAGGCATGCGGTCCTCCAGTCTCGTCGCGCCCTCCGTCCTCCCCGTCGGCCACGACCTCCCCGTCGGCCACGCCCTCGGCGTCGGCCACAGCCTCGCCCTCGGCCAGCGCCTCCCCCGCGCCCACGCGGGCGAGCCAGCCGGCGTCCAGCTCGCGGCGCAGCTCCGTCAGCTCCGGACGGAGGATCCCCGACGGGTCCACGAGGTCCAGCGCCTCGGCCCTTGCCCGGGCCGACAGGTCCCGGTCCGCCGCGTCGGCGAGGCGCGCCACCCGCAGCGGCGGCAGGCCGCTCTGCTCGACGCCGAGGAGATCGCCGGCCTGCCGCAGCCGGAGGTCCTCCTCGGCGAGGACGAACCCGTCGTGCGTGCGCTCCAGCGCGGACAGCCGGGCGAGCGCCACCTCGTCTGTCGCGTCCGACACCAGCACGCAGTAGGACTGCCACTCGCCGCGGCCGACGCGCCCGCGCAGCTGGTGCAGCTGTGCCACGCCGAAGCGGTCCGCGTTCAGGACGACCATCACCGTCGCCTCCGGCACGTCGACCCCGACCTCGACCACGGTGGTGCCCACCAGCACGCCGACATCGCCGCGGCGGAACGCCTCCATGACCGTGTCGCGGTCGCGCGGCGGCATCTGGCCGTGGACGATCCCCACGGCGACGCCGGCAGCACTCGCGCCGGTCCGCTTCGCCGCCTCGGTCAGCCCGGCGCGCACGAGCTCCGCGGCCTCCCCGACCGCGACGGCCTCGGCGCGCTCGTCCTCCTCGACGAGCGGCACCACGACGAAGGCGCGCCGTCCCGCCTCCACTTCGCGGGCCACGAGCGGCCACGTGCCGCGATCGGGATGACGCGGGTCGTCTCCCGGGAGCTGGTCGAAGCGGCGGACACCGGTCGCCACGGGAAGGCGGCCGGCCGGGGGCGTGCGCAGGTCCGAGACGTCCAGGTCGGCGTAGAAGACCGCCGCCAGCGTCTGGGGGATCGGTGTGGCGGTCATCAGCAGGACGTGCGGGTTGCGCCCCTTGCGTGCCAGGGCGTCGCGCTGGCGGACGCCGAAGCGGTGCTGCTCGTCGATCACGGCCAGCGCCAGGTCGCGGAAGCGGACCGCCTCCTGGAAGAGCGCATGCGTGCCGACGACGACGCGGGCGTCGCCGTTGTCCCCCATGGCGGCGAGCACCTCCTCCCGCTCCGGGCCCGGCAGCGACCCGGTCAGCAGCGTCACGCGGTGCCCGAGCGGCTCCAGGAGGTCGCGCAGCGTCTCCGCGTGCTGCCGCGCGAGCAGGTCGGTCGGCGCGAGGAGCGCGGCCTGGCGGCCCGTGTCGGCCACGAACGCGAGCGCGAGGGCCGCGACCGCCGTCTTGCCGGAGCCGACGTCGCCCTGCAGGAGCCGCAGCATCGGCCGGCTCGAGCCGAGGTCCGCCCGGATCGCCCGGATGGCGGCGAGCTGGTCGGGCGTGAGCCGGGCGGCCGTGGCCGTCCCTCCGCCGCGGGCGCCGAGGCGCCGGGTCAGGACCGCCTCCACGGCCGCGATCGCGGACGCAACACGGGCGTCGGGTACCTCGATCCGGTCGGCCGTGTCGGGCCGGCGCTGGCGGTCCCGCGAGACCATCCCGACGTGGAGCGCGAGCAGCTCGTCGAACGCGAGCCGCCGCAGCGCCGCATCGCGCGAATCGAAGTCCTCCGGGAAGTGCGCCTGCTCGAGCGCGTCGCGGAGCGGCAGCAGCCCCTGGCCCCCGCGCAGTGCATCGGGCAGGTAGTCCCCCAGCGAGGGCCCGAACCGGTCGAGCGCGTCGCGGATCAGCCGGCGCACGACCGGGTTCGTGACGCCGGCCGTGACGCGGTACACCGGCACGATCCGTCCCGCGTGCAGGGAGTCGGCCTGGTCGGGGCCGAACTCGGGCGCCTGGAACTCGGGCGGCGACAGCCAGCCCTTCGAGACCGCGCGGCCCGTCACGACGATCCGGTCTCCGGCACGCAGCCGCCGCTCCACGTACCGGCGGCCG
>JAJYGK010000073.1 GCA_021790715.1 Chloroflexota bacterium | reverse complement strand
GGAGTACTTCCCGAGCGCGCCGAAGATCCGGGAGGCGCTGGGCCTTGCGCGGAAGGTGATCGTGCGCGCAGGCTGCACGCCGGTGTACGTGTTCGCCCAGATCAACCAGGACCTGATCGACCTCGGGACCGAGGCCGGCATCCTCGCGCACGTCTGAACACGATGGCCGACATCCGGATCGGCGTGCCGGACAAGCCCGTCACGGTCGTCGAGTGGCTCAAGGAGGAGGGCGATTTCGTCGCGCGCCTCGAGCCGGTGCTCCGCTACCGGTCGGACGACACCGAGGAACTCCTCCGTTCGCCGGGCAGCGGCGTGCTGGCCCGCATCGAGGTGCAGGCCGGTGAGGCGGCCGAGGCCGGGGCCACGCTCGGCCGGGTGACGATCATCGTCGGAGGAACCTGAACCATGGACGTGCCGGTGCCGGCAGGCAGGCTGTCGGGGCACGTGGCATTCGTGACGGGGGGAGGCTCCGGCATCGGAAGAGCCGTCTGCATCCGGCTCGCGCACGAATGCGCCTCGGTGGCCGTGGTCGACGTCGTCGCCGACACGGCGGAAGCGACCGCTGCCCTGCTCCGAGAGGGCGGGGCAGCGGCCATCGCCATCGTCGCGGACGTCGCGTCGAAGGAGGGCGTCGAGGCCGCGGTCGAGACCGCCTGGAACGGTCTCGGCCCGGTCGACATCCTCGTCAACAATGCGGGGATAATGGGCTACCGGCCGTTCCTCCGGCTGTCCGAGGCCGACTGGGACCGGACGATGGCCGTCAACGCGAAGGGCGTCTTCCTGTGCTCGCAGGCCGTCGCGCGGAGGCTCGTGGCCGCGCGGCTGCCGGGCACGATCGTCAACATGAGCTCGGTCGTCAGCGAGGTGGCGATCGAGTTCCAGTCCCACTACGCCGCATCGAAAGGGGCCGTGCGCATGCTCACCCGGGCCATGGCGCTCGAGCTCGCAGCGCACGGGATCACCGTCAACGCGATCGCGCCGGGGGTCGTGGAGACCTCCATGACCGCCGAGCTCCTGGCCGATCCGGCCGTGGCGGAGGTGACGCTGCCCCTCATCCCGCTGGGCCGCGCCGCCGCGCCGGACGAGATCGCGGCCGCCGTCGCGTTCATGGCCTCGCCGGACGCCCGGTACGTCACGGGCGCGACGCTCGCGGTCGACGGCGGGTATCTGCTGCGATGACGCGCGACCCCGCGCTGCCTGCGGGCGAGTCCGGGCGTGCATCGTCCGCCGGGGCGGGGCCGACCCGCCGCGCGGCCGGCAGCGCGGATCCGATGCTGGCCGCCCGCCTGGACGACGTCGAGGCGATCCTGCGCGACCTGCGCTCGGTGCTCGTGGCGTACTCGGGCGGGGTCGACAGCAGCCTGCTCGCCCGGCTCGCGCACGACGTGCTGGGGCCGCGCGCGATCGCCTGCATCGCGGTCTCGCCGAGCCTCGCGTCGGACGAGCTGGAGGCCGCGGTTGCCGTCGCGGGGTCGATCGGGATCCGCCTCGTCCGCGTCGAGACGCACGAGGTGGAGCTGGAGGCCTACGCGCGCAACCCCGTCAACCGTTGCTACGTCTGCCGGGGCGTGGTCTTCGAGGCGCTCGCCGCGGTCGCGGCGGCCGAGGGGATCGACGCGATCGTCTACGGCGAGAACGCCGACGACGCCGCCGACTACCGGCCCGGCGCCCGCGCGGCCGTGCAGGCCGGGGTTCGGGCGCCGCTGGCCGAGGCGGGGCTCACGAAGGCCGACGTGCGGGCGCTGGCGCGCGTGCTCGGGCTGCCGACCTGGGAGAAGCCCGCCGCCCCCTGCCTCTCCACGCGCATTCCCTACGGGGAGCGGGTGACGGTGGAGAAGCTCCGCCAGATCGAGGCGGCCGAGCGCGTGGTGCGCGGTCTCGGATTCCGCGAGTCGCGCGTCCGCCACCACGGCGAGATCGCGCGCGTCGAGGTGTCGCCCGACCAGCTGGCGCGGGCGATCGAGCCCGGCGTGCGGGCGACGATGACGCGCGAGCTGCGCCGGCTCGGCTTCCGCCACGTCACGCTCGACCTGCAGGGCTACCGGTCCGGAAGCCTGAACGAGGGCGTGGTGCAGCCCGACCGCGCCGGCCGGCGTTCCCCGCTCGCCGCGTTCGTCACGCCGCAGGCCGCGACGCCGGACGGCGCCGTCCGCCCGCCCTCGGCGCCGGGCCGCGAGGCCACCGATGGATGAGCGGCACCTGGAGGCGCTCCTCGAGGCGGTGCGGTCGGGGCTCGTCGACGTGCCGGCGGCCGTGGAGCGGCTGCGCACCCTCCCCTACGAGGATCTCGGGTACGCGCGGCTCGATCACCACCGGGCGATCCGGCAGGGCATGCCGGAGGTCGTCTTCTGCCAGGGCAAGTCGGTCGAGCAGGTCGTGGACCTGGTCGAGCGGCTGGCCGCGGAGGGCGGTCCCGTGCTCTCCACGCGCGCGACACCGGAGATGGCGGCCGCGATCCGGGCGCGCGTGCCGGGGGCGATCCACGATCCGGTCGGGCGCACGATCGTCGTGCCCGATCCGCACGCGTCCCCTCCCCGGGCGGGCGTCCTCGTGCTGACCGCCGGCACCGCGGACATTCCCGTCGCGCAGGAGGCGGCCACCACGGCGGAGGCGATGGGGAACGAGGTCGAGCGGATCTTCGACGTCGGCGTGGCCGGACTGCACCGGCTGCTCGACCGCCTCGGGCGCCTGCGCGGCGCGCACGTGATCGTGGTCGTGGCGGGCATGGACGGTGCCCTGCCCAGCGTGGTCGGCGGGCTCGTGGACGTGCCGGTGATCGCGGTGCCGACGAGCGTGGGCTACGGAGCCAGCTTCGGGGGCGTGGCCGCGCTCCTCACGATGCTCAACGCGTGCGCGCCCGGCGTGGCCGTCGTGAACATCGACAACGGGTTCGGGGCGGGCTTCATGGCCGGCCTGATCAACCGGGTCGCGGCGAGTCGGGACGGCACGCCCGGCGCCGAGAGCCGGACGACGGCCCGCGGGGACGAGGGGCGGGCGACGGAACCGGCCGGCCGGGAGCCGGCGGAACGGTGATCGGTTTCCTGGACTGCTACTCCGGCATCAGCGGCGACATGTGCCTCGGCGCCGTCGTGGACGCGGGCGTCCCGCTCGACGTGCTGTCGGCGGCGCTCGACGGCATGCGTCTCGCGGGCTACGTGCGCCTCGACGCGAGCGAGGTGCGGCGCGGCGCCATCCGGGCCACGCAGGTGCGGGTCGTGGCGTCGGCCGGCCAGCCCCACCGGACGTTCCGCGAGATCGTCGCGCTTCTCGACGCGGCCCCCATCGAGCCCGCCGTGCACGACCACGCCCTCGCCGTCTTCCGGCGGCTCGTCGAAGTGGAGGGTCGCATCCACGGCGCTCCGCCGGACGAGGTGGAGCTGCACGAGGTCGGCGCGATCGACTCGATCGCCGACGTGGTGGGCACGGTCGCCGGCCTCGCGCATCTCGGCGTCGAAGACCTGTACGCGTCGGCGCTGCCGGTCAGCCCGGGCGAGATCGCGGGCCGCCACCACGGTGCGCTCCCTGCGCCCGGCCCGGCCGCGCTCGACCTCCTCGCCGCCGCCGGCGCGCCGCTGCGGCCGTTCGGGGACGGCCGCGAGCTCGTGACCCCGACCGGGGCGGCCATCGTGGCGACGCTCGCGCGCTTCGAGCAGCCGGCCATGCGCCTCCGCCGGGTCGGTTACGGGGCGGGTGGCGCGGAGCTCCCCTGGCCGAACGTGCTCCGGCTCTGGCTGGGGGAGCCGGCCCCCGCGGCCGCGGTCGCGCCGCTCGAGACGCACGTCGTGGTGGAGACGAGCATCGACGACATGAGCCCGCAGCTGCTCGCCCCCGTGAGCGCCTCGCTGGTCGCGGCGGGCGCGCTCGACGTGACGTTCTCGCCGCTCGCGATGAAGAAGGGACGGGCCGGCACGCTCGTCGCGGCCGTCGCGCGTCTCCAGGACGAGGCCGCGATCGCCGAGGTGCTGCTCCGCGAGACGACCACGCTGGGTGTCCGCGTCCACGGCATCCGCCGCCACGAGGCGGACCGGTCGTTCGAGACGGTCGAGACCGCGTACGGCCCGATCATCGTGAAGCTCAAGCTGGTGGACGGGCGCGTGATCGGGGCGATGCCGGAGTTCGAGTCGGTGCGCGCGGCGGCGGACGAATCGGGGGCGCCGCTCCTGCGGGTGCACCAGGCTGCCGCGGCCGCAGCGGCCCCGCTCGTCGGGGAAACGGCGCCGGTCGCCACCGGACGACGCAGGGCCGACGGCTAGAAGCGCGGTCGCCGGGGCGGGAGAGTGCCGGGCCCGGAACCGGCACCTCGCGCCCGGTGCGGATGCCTCGCGGGCGGAACCGGCATGCCCGACCGGACGCGTCGCGGCCGGACGCGTCGCGGGCGGAACGGAAACGCCCCCGGCGGAACCGGGGGCGTGCTTGCTCCTGCGGTGGTACCGCATATCGGATTCGAACCGATGATCTCCGCCTTGAGAGGGCGGTGTCCTGGGCCTCTAGACGAATGCGGCACGGTCGGACGCGTCGGCGTCAGAGCGTCGCGAATGGTACCACGCGCGCACGCGCGGCCGCGCCGGCACGGGTCCGGGCGGAGCCGCGCGGGCGACGGCCCCCGGAACGCTACAGCCGGTGCGCCTCGAGGAAGTGCCGCATCGCCTCCGCGACCTGCTCGTAGCCCTCCGAGCCGAGGACCGCCCCGTAGTGCGAATGCGCCCCGAACGGCTCGTACTGGGCTCCCAGCCACGCCGCGAGGCGCTCGCTGTCGGGCTCCGGGAACCATCGGTCGAGGCCGGCGCCGACGACCAGCGACGGCACGTCCTGCAGGCGCGACCGGTCGACGGGGACGCCCAGCAGCATGGCGCGCCGCGCGGCGCCGGATTCGCGTCCCATCAGGTGCTGCACGCGCAGCACATCCTCGATCGTCAGGTCCGCGTTCATCCGCCGCAGCTGCTCCGGGAGGGATTGCCACCCCAGCAGTTCCCGTCCGTAGGAATCGGGGATCTCGCGGAGGACGTGCGGCCGCGGAGGCGTGCGCAGCTCGACCGGGAGGCCCGGGCTGATCAGGACCAGGCCCGCGACGTGCCGCGCCTCGGCGGCCTTCATCGCGACGAGACCGCCCATCCCGTGCCCCACGAGCACCGGGTTCGGGGGGACGTGGTCGAAGACCGCCAGGACGTCTGACACGTAGTCGTCGAAGCCGAGCCCCGAGACCTCCGCCGTGTCGGACCAGTAGTGGCCGCGCAGGTTGACCGCGTGCCCCTCCCAGCCGCGGTGCGCGAAGTACCCGAGGAAGCGCTCCCACACCCACGACCCGCCGAGCTCGCCGTGGACGAGCACGAGCGGGCGGCGCCGCGACCGGCGCTCGGGGAGCCAGGACTCGACGTAGAGCCCGCGATCCTCGAGGACGATCTCGTCCTTCCGGATCGGGCGTTCGACCGCGCTCACCATTCGTGCGGGTTCAGGACGAGCCCGGTGAGCTGCTTGGGATAGAAGTAGGTCGACTTCTGCGGCATGACCTCTCCCGCGGCCGCGACGCGCAGCACCGCCCGGACGGGCGTCGAGTCGAGCAGGAAGGCGGCCGCCGCCTCGCCCCGATCGACCGCATCGACAGCCCCGCGGGCGTCGATCGCGTACCCGACGCGGCTCCCGCCCGCCGTCGCCCCGCGGTCGATCCCGGCCAGCCGCTCGAGAGCGATCGCGAGCAGGTTC
>JAJYGK010000008.1 GCA_021790715.1 Chloroflexota bacterium | reverse complement strand
GGCTCGCGAAGGGGCGCGGGGACGAGGGCCTCGCCGCCGGCATCGAGCTGGCGCGGCTCGTCGCGATGGTCGGCGAGGGCAGGATCTCGGGGACCAGCGCCAAGGAGGTCCTGGCGCGCCACGTGGAGACCGGCGAGCCGGTCGAGCGTATCGTCGCCGCGATGGGCCTGGCGCAGATCTCCGACGCGGGCGCGCTCGCCGCGGCCGTCGACGCGGTGTGTGCCGCGAACCCGGCCGCGGTCGCGGACTATCGGGCCGGGAAGCAGCAGGCGGTCGGGTTCCTGGTCGGGCAGGTGATGCAGGCCACGCGCGGACAGGCGAACGCGGCCATGGTGCAGCGGCTCGTCCGCGAACGGCTGGAGGGCGGGGCATGAGCGTCGCGAACGTCGTGCTCTGGGTCGGCGGCGTGATCCTGGTCGCCGTCGCCTGGGTGCGCGGAGTGCCGTACTGGCGGCGCTACCAGGTGCTGCGCGCGCAGCAGGACAACATCCACCGCTACGAGACCTGGCGCGGCCGGCCGACCGAGCCCGGGCCGTCCAGCGCCGACCTGATGCAGGTGGAGCTCCGACGCCGGGCACAGCCCTGGATCCTGGCCGGCCTGGTCGGGATCGTCATGATCGTGGCGGGCTTCGCCGTCCATTAGCCGCGGCGCCGGGGATCATCCCTCCCCGGCCCGCATCGCGCGGTGCTCGATCTTCGTGCAGCGGTCCATGACCACCCGGAGCCCGGCCGACGCGGCGATCCGGACGGCCTCCGGGCTGATGACGCCGAGCTGCAGCCAGAGCGCACGCGCGCCGGTCTCGACCGCCTGGCGGGCGACCTCGGGCGCGGCCTCCGGGCGGCGGAAGACGTCCACGATGTCGAACGGCCCGCCGGCGGCGACCGCGGCGGCCAGGTCGGGGTAGGCGGGGCGGCCGAGGATCGCCCCCTCGCCCGGGTTGACCGGCACGCAGTCGTAGCCCGCGTCGAGCAGGTACCGCATCACCTCGTGCGAGGGGCGGCCCGGGTTGGCGGACGCTCCGACGATCGCCAGGCGGTGCGCCGAGCGCAGGATGGCGCGCGCCTCCCCGGCCGTCGCGAGCCTCAGGTCGTCCGCCATGCCCGTGCTCCCGTCTCGCCCCGATCTCCGCGCGACCCGCGATCGACCGTCAGGTCGCGCTCTCGCGCTCGTACGGCTGGCCGTCGGCCGCCGGCGCGATGCTGCGCCCGATGAGCCCGGCCAGCACGATGATCGTGATCAGGTAGGGGAGGGCGTCCCAGAACTGGCTCGGGACGCTCCCCAGGAACGTGCCGAGCCCACCGCTGGGCGGCCCGATGACGATCGCCGAGCTCAGGGCCGTCGCCGAGGAGAACAGGAGCGCGGCACCGAACGCACCGACCGGCGTCCAGCGTCCCACGATCATGGCCGCCAGGCCGATGAACCCGCGGCCGGCGGTCATGTTCGGCTGGAACGAGTTCGTCTGCTCCATGCTCAGCCACGCCCCGCCGAGCGCCGCCAGTGCCCCGGACAGCACCACGTTCCGGTAGCGCAGCCAGATCACGTCGATGCCGACCGTCTCGGCGGCACGCGGGTGCTCGCCGGCGGCGCGCGTCCGGAGGCCCCACCGGGACCGGAACAGCATGATCTGGAAGACGACCACGAGGATCAGCGTCGTGATCCCGATCGGGCCCTGGTCGAACAGCGCGTTGATGAGCCACCCGACGAGCGGCACGTTGGCCACGCTCGCGGGGACCTGCAGCGGGGCGAAGTTGCCGGCTCCGGTCGGCGACTGGCGCGAGATCAGGTTGTTGAGGTAGCCGGTCAGGCCGGCCGCGCCGATGTTGATGATCGTGCCGCTGATGATCTGGTCGACGCGCAGCGAGATCGAGAGCCACGCGTGCAGGAGCGAGACGGCCATCCCGGCGAGGATCGCGGCCGCGAGCCCGATGAGCAGCGCCGGCGTGATCCCGAAGATCGGCGTCGTCGCTGCCGGGACGAACCCGACGGCCGCGGCGCCCACGGCCCAGCCGACGAAGGCCGCGATCAGCATGATGCCCTCGAGGCCGATGTTCACGACCCCGGAGCGCTCGCACATCACGCCGGTCATCGCGGCCAGGGTGATGGGCACCGCCACCGCGACCGTCGTCTGGGCGATCACGGGCAGGTTGGCGAGGACGTAGCCGATGAACTGGAAGACGTACCCGATCGCGGGCAGGGAATCGAGGAACGTGGGGATCCCGGCCATCAGACGCTCTCCCGTCCGTACGTGCGCGTGACCGTCTCGATGCCCGCCATCTCGGCTCCACGGGCGGCCCGCGAGCCCAGCCAGTGGCGGAGGACGTTCATGACGAGGAAGAGCAGGATGATCGCCTGGAGGGCGTCGACGAGTTCGCGCGGCACGCCCGCCTGGATCTGCATGGGCCCGGACCCGGCCCGCATGCCGCCCAGCAGGAGCGCCGCGAAGAACGCGCCCACCGGGTTGGAGCGGCCGAGCAGCGCGACCGTGATCGCGTCGAAGCCGACGGTCGTGTCGTATCCCGGCGTCATCTGGTAGTCGTTGCCGAGCAGGATGCAGGCGCCGGCGAGGCCGGAGAGCAGCCCGGCCACGGTCATCGTCAGGACGATCAGGCGGCGCGGCTTCATGCCGCCGTACCGGGCGGCATCCGGGTTCGCCCCGGCCGTCCGGATCTCGAAGCCGAGCGTGGTCCGGTAGAGCAGGAACCACACGATCGGCACCGCCAGGACGGCGATCACGACCCCCAGGTTGCCGATCACCGGCAGCCCGGGGAGGGCCGCGGTGGAGCTGTCCTGGATGTTGATCGTGATCGGCTGCGGCGCGCGCGCCGGCACGAGCGGGCCGCTCACCGCCCAGTACAGGACGTCGGCGAGGATGTAGTTGAGCATGATCGTCGTGACGACCTCGTGGGCGCCGGAGGTCGCCTTGAGGAAGCCGGGGATGAAGCCGGAGATGGCGCCGAGCAACATCGCGAAGCCCAGTGCCAACGGGATCTCGACGACGGCCGGCACCGAGGTGCCCAGCCAGGTGGCGATCGTCATCGCGCCGAGCGCGCCCATGAGGAACTGGCCGCGGCCACCGATGTTGAAGAGGCCTGCCTTGAAGCCCAGCGCCACTCCCAGCCCGGCGAGGATGAGCGGCGTCGCGTACACGAACGTCTGCGTGCTGATGGCCCCGGTGAACAGCGCGTAGTACGCGCGCGCCGGCAGCCCCACGTCGAGCGGCTTGCCGGCCGGCAGCAGGCCGCTGAAGAGCGCGATGCCCACCGCCCCGACGAGCAGGGCCAGCGCGACGGCCACGACGGGCCCGACGAGGAGCAGGGCGATGTCCCCGAGGGCCTGGCGGAGGCGCTGCCGGTCGCCGCCTGACGGCGCCCCGCTCATGCCGTCGCCCCTTCCGCGCGAGCGCGGTCGGACGCACCCGTCGCCATCAGCAGTCCCACCTCGCTCTTGTCGGCCGTTCGTCCGTCGAGCGTCGCGACGATCCGGCCCCGGTACATCACCCCGATCCGGTCGGACATCTCCATGATCTCGTCGAGCTCGGCCGAGACGAGCAGCACGGCCGCGCCGACGTCCCGCTGGGCGAGGATCTGGTGGTGGATGAACTCGATGCTGCCGACGTCGAGGCCGCGCGTCGGCTGGTCGAGGACGAGCAGCTTCAGCGGCCGGTCGAACTCGCGCGCGACGACGAGCTTCTGCTGGTTGCCGCCGGAGAGCGTTCCCGCGTTCGCGGTCACGGTGGGGGTCCGGATGTCGAAGCGCTCCACCTTCTCCTGCGCCGCGCGCAGGATCGCGGCGTCGTCGCGCAGCAGGCCCCGCGCGTAGGGAGCGCGGTAGTAGCTGGTGAGCACGAGGTTGTCGTAGATCGGGAAGGCGGAGATCATGCCGTAGCGGTGCCGGTCGCCCGGCACGTACCCCACGCCGGCCTCGTTCATCTGGCGCGGCGAGTACCCCGTGACGTCGTGCCCGTCGAGGGTGACCGTGCCGGCCGCGAACGGCCGCAGCCCGATCAGTGCCTGCACCAGCTCGTCCTGCCCGTTGCCGGCCACGCCGGCGATCCCGAGCACCTCGCCGGCCCGGATCTCGAGGTCGAGTGACGGGATGATCTCGCGACCGCGGTCGCCGAGCACGCGCACGCCCGCCACTCGGAGCATTGGCCCGGCGACGTGCGATTCGCCGCGGTCCACGGTCAGCTCCACCTCGCGGCCGACCATCAGCTCGGCGAGGTCCTCCTCGCTGGTCTCGCCAGGCCGGCGCTCGCCGATGACGCGGCCGCGCCGGATGACGGTGATCCGGTCGGCGATCTCGAGCACCTCGTAGAGCTTGTGGCTGATGAAGATGATCGAGCGCCCGTCCTCGGCGAGGCGGCGGAGCAGGACGAAGATCTGCTCGGTCTCCTGGGGCGTCAGGACGGCCGTGGGCTCGTCGAGGACGAGGATCTTGGCTTCCCGGTAGAGCGCCTTCAGGATCTCGACGCGCTGCTGCTGGCCGACCGACAGGTTGCCGACCTTCTCGTTGGGGTCCAGGTCGAACCCGAACCGGCGCGCGAGCTCCGCGATCCGGCGATTGGCCTCGCGGCGGTCGACGAAGACGGGATTGGCCATCGTCTCGTCGCCGAGCACGACGTTCTCGGCGACGGAGAAGACGGGGACCAGCATGAAGTGCTGGTGGACCATGGTGATTCCGCGGCGGATCGCGTCGGCCGGATCGGCGATCTCGACCGGCTGCCCGTCGAGCAGGATCTGGCCCTCGTTCGGCCGGGCAAGGCCGTAGAGGACGTTCATCAGGGTGGTCTTGCCGGCGCCGTTCTCGCCCAGGAGGGCGTGGATCTCGCCCGGACGCACATCGATCGTGATGCCGTCGTTGGCCACCACGCCGGGGTAGATCTTCGTGATCCCCCGCATCTCCAGGGCGGGGACCTGCGACGCGTCTGCCTGGCCCGTCATCTCCCGCTCGACCTCGGCTTCGTCCAGGGACAGTGACGGCGAGCGGGCCGACCGGAACCGGCGGCCCGCTCGCTCGCTCGCTTCAGGAAGCGGTTACGGGTTGTTCCACGTCCCGCACTTGGCAGTGCAGGTCGTGAGCGTGCCCGCCTTCATGGCGGCCAGCGCGTCGTTGATCTTGGTCTGGGCATCCGCCGGAAGCGTCACGTTCGTGATCGGCGAGATGCCGATGCCGTCGTTCGTGGCGTCGAACTTGGCGATGCCGCCCGTCGCCGTGTTGTTGGCGATCTTCTGGATCGTCTGCGACACGGCGCTGGAGAGATGCTTCTCGGCCGACGTGATGATGCACTTGTCGGCGCTCGGGTACGACTGGTACTGGTCGACGTCCACGCCGATGCCCCAGATGCCCGCCGCGCAGGCGGCGTCGAGGGCGCCGTTGCCCGTGCTGCCGGCGACCTGGAACAGGACGTCCGGGTGCTTCTGGGCGATGAACTGGGTGCTGAACGTCTTGCCCCAGACCGGGTCACCGTAGGCCTTGGTGATGTCGCCGGTCGAGAACCACGAGGTGTCGACGGTGATCTTCGGGTTGTAGGACTTGGCGCCCAGCACGTAGCCCTGCATGTAGCGGACGACGGCCGGGTTGTTGTCGATGCCGCCGAGCTGTCCGATGACGCCCGTCTTGCTGACCGCGGCGGCGACGATGCCGGCGAGGTAGCCGGCCTGGTCCTCCTCGAACTGGATGCCGATGAGGTGCGGCAGGAGCGTCGCGGCGTCGCCCTTGCAGGCGAACGTCGGGTCAGGGTTGCCCTGCGGATCGACGAGATCGGAA
>JAJYGK010000057.1 GCA_021790715.1 Chloroflexota bacterium | reverse complement strand
ACTGGACGGTGGCCCGGAACGCCCGCCAGCGCGCGAGGTAGGCCGTCGCCGCAGACGTCGCAACGGACGATGCCGACGACGAAGCCGCGGCGGAAGCCGTCGCGGACGCCGATGATCCCGACGCCGACGCGGACGACCCGCCGGACGTGTCGCCCGACACCCCCGGGTCGAAGATCACGGGCGAACCCGGCGGACCCAGTGTCGCCGCCACCGCCCGCGACGGGCCGAACGCCGTCTCGAGCCGCGCCGACACGCCCGAGACGTCGCGTCGGGCGATCCCGGAGAGGCGCACCGCGGCACCCCCGTGCGTCCCGGGAACGGTGACCGTCGCCGCCACCAGCATCTGCAGCGACGTCCCGACGGTGACCGGCACGATCGCGAGGTTGCGGGCGGACGGCCCGGGCTCGAGGAGGCGAATCTCGGCGCGCTGCCGGTCCGGCGGCGGCACGATCTCGACGAGACCGGAGAAGCGACCCTCCGCGCCGACCGGGAGCGTGCGCTCGCCGATGACGAGGTGCGACACCGTGACCGTCACGTGGATCCCGGACAGGTCGCCGGTCGCCGTCCCCGCGACCGGGATGCCGGCCAGATCCGTCCACTCCGAGCCGGCCGCGGGCACCGTGAGCTCGGCACGCACCGGGACGGCGGCCGGGCCGTCCCTCCCCGAATCGGCCGAGGAGGCGGAACCGCCGGCAGGGCCCGCGCCGGGCGACGCGGAGGAGCCCGTCACGGCCGACGCGGTCGGAACGGCGGCGGCCGATGCGGGCGCGGCGGACGCGCCGAGGCGGCCGACGAGCCCGAGTCCCGCGACCACCAGGAGGACGGCGACGAACGCGGCGACCCACCGGCGCGTGCCGCCGGAGGCCACCGCCACGCGCGAGACCGCCACGCCGCCGAGGGGCGCAAGGGGCGGCGAGCCCGTCGACCGACCCGCCGTGTCGCCGTCGTGGTCGCGGTGCTCCGGATGCGGGGACATGACACCTCCGGTCCCGCTGCTGCGGGACACATCGTGCCGCATCGAACGTCCGGCGTCACGCGGGACGCCGGACGTCGCGGAGCACGCCGGTCGCCACAGGGGATGCCCGACGCCACGCCCGGGGCTGTCGGTCCGGCCCGCGGTCGGCTAGACTCGGCACTGCCAACCCAATCCATGGACCGGTCCCGTGAGCCCGGCAAGGAGCGAGATGACGATGACGGCACGCCAGATCATGACCGCGGACGACGTCCGTCGCGCCGTGGTCCGAATCTCCCACGAGATCGTCGAGAAACACGGCGGCACCGACCGCCTCGCGATCGTGGGCGTCCAGCGCCGGGGGGTGCCGCTCGCGCGGCGCGTCGTCGACGCGATCGAGGAGCACGAGGGCGTTCGCCCGCCGATCGGTGCCCTCGACATCACCTTCTACCGCGACGACCTCTCGATGGTCGCGCATCAGCCGATCGTCAAGGGCACGGACCTTCCCTTCGACGTCAACGGGCTGACGATCGTGATCGTCGACGACGTCCTCTACACCGGCCGTACCGCGCGCGCCGCGATGGACGCCCTGATGGACTTCGGCCGGCCGAGCGCGATCCGGCTGGCCGTGCTGGTCGACCGCGGCCACCGCGAGCTCCCGATCCGCGCCGACCACGTGGGCAAGAACGTGCCGACGTCGCGCGACGAGGTCATCCGGGTGCACGTCACCGAGTTCGACGGCGCCGACGAGGTCGTGATCGACCGCCTGGCGGTCGCGGAGGTGCGGGCATGAGCGCGATGCCCCGAACGTCCGCGGATCGTGCCCCGGCCGCGGATCGTGCCCCGGCGGAGCACGAGCACGTCGAGGCCGGAGCCGCACAGGCTGAGCACGGCTGGACCCACCGGCACCTGCTGGACGTCGACGTCCTGTCGGCGGCCGACATCGACCTGGCCATGCAGACGGCCGACGAGATGAAGGAGATCCTCGGCCGGCCCATCCCGAAGGTGCCGACGCTGCGCGGCACCCAGGTGACGATCCTCTTCTACGAGGCCTCGACGCGGACGCGCGTCTCGTTCGAGGTCGCGGCCAAGAACCTCTCGGCAGACGTCGTCAACATCGCCGCGAGCAGCAGCAGCGTGGTCAAGGGCGAGTCGCTCGTCGACACCATCCGGACGATCGAGGCGCTCGGCGCCGACATGATCGTCATGCGGCACGGCCGGTCGGGTGCCCCGTACCTGGCGGCACAGGTCTTCTCCGGCCACGTCCTCAACGGCGGGGACGGCTGGCATGCCCACCCCACGCAGGCGCTCCTCGACCTCTACACGCTGCGCGACCGCCTGCCGGGCGGGCGCGTCGCCGGTCGCAAGATCGTCATCCTCGGCGACATCCTCCACTCGCGCGTGGCCCGCTCGAACGTCTGGACGCTGACGACGATGGGCGCCGACGTGTGGGTGTGCGGTCCCTCGACGCTCCTGCGCGGCTTCGACCGCTGGGCGGCGTCGATGCCGGCCGGACGCCGCCTGACCGTGACCACCGACCTGCGGGCGGCCCTCCGGGGCGCGCACGCGGTGATGGCGCTGCGGCTCCAGCAGGAGCGCATGGCGGGTGGTCTCCTCCCCTCCCTGCGCGAGTACTCGATGCGCTACGGCCTGACCGCCGAGACGCTGCGCTGGGCCCGGGCGGACGCGCTCGTCATGCATCCCGGGCCGATGAACGAGGGCGTGGAGATCGGCCCCGAGATCGCCGATTTCGAGCGATCCGTGGTGACGGACCAGGTCGCCAACGGCGTGGCGATCCGCATGGCCCTGCTCTACCTGCTCGCCGGCAGCGGACCCATCGAGGAGGGCCGGAACCGTGCCTGAGACCCCGTTCGTCGGCCAGCGGGCCGAGGTGCTCGAACTGGACGACGCCTGGCTCGTCGACCCGGTCTCCGGCCGCGAGGGCCGGGGCAGTGTCCGCGTCCAGGACGGCGTCCTCGTCTCCGTCGAATGGGCCGGCGACGCCTCCGGCAGCGAGGGATCGGACGCCGGCACGGCCGAGCGTCCCTCGATCCTGGTGGCCCCGGCGTTCGTCGACATCCACGTCCACCTGCGCCAGCCCGGCCGGGAGGACGCCGAGACGATCGCCTCGGGGCTGGCCGCCGCAGCGCACGGGGGCTACGGCACCGTCTGCGCGATGGCGAACACGACCCCCGCGATCGACACCGCCGGCCTCGTCGAGGACGAGCTGGCGACCGCGCGGCGCAGCGGGAGTCCCGTGCGGCTGCTGCCGTACGGGACGATCACGGCAGGCCGCAGGGGCGAGACGCTCTCCCACATGGGCGAGATGGCCGACGCCGGCGCGGTGGGGTTCAGCGACGACGGGTCCCCGGTGGCCGACGCGTCGCTGTTCCGCAACGCGCTCGCGTACGCGGGATCGCTCGGCCGCATGCTCGTCGAGCACGCGGAGGAGCCCTCCCTGGTCAAGGGCGCGGAGGCGAACGAGGGGCTCGTCGCGACGATCCTCGGCCTCCGGGGCTGGCCGGCGGCCGGCGAGGAGGGCGCGGTCGCGCGCGACATCGCGATCCTGGCGGAGGTCGTCGCCTCGTACCCGGGGACGGCGACGCCCCACCTGCACCTCACCCACCTGTCGACCGCCGGCTCCGTCGAGCTCGTCCGCCGCGCGAAGGCGGCGGGGCTGCCGGTGACCTGCGACGTGACGCCGCACCACCTGGCCTTCCACGACGGCTGGGTGGCCGGCGACCGGCGGTTCGCGTGGGAGGCTGCCGGAACGCCGTGGTCGGGCGGGACCGCCGACGCCCTCCCGTTCGACCAGTCGACGCGCGTCAACCCGCCCCTGCGGACGCCGGCAGATGCGCTCGCGCTG
Source organism: Chloroflexota bacterium (assembly GCA_021790715.1). Taxonomy (GTDB): domain Bacteria; phylum Chloroflexota; class Limnocylindria; order Limnocylindrales; family CSP1-4; genus JAJYNJ01. The sequence goes on along the minus strand of JAJYGK010000057.1, from coordinate 22,062 downwards.
TGGGCCGGGCTGGCGGACGGGACGGTCGATGCGATCGCGACCGATCACGCCCCGCACACGCAGGTCGACAAGCTGGTCGAGTTCGGCGACGCGCTGCCGGGGATCAGCGGGATCGAGACGGCGTGGAGCCTGGTCCAGGCCGGCGTCGACGCGGGTCTCCTGCCGCTCGCCCGTGCGGTGGACGTCCTCACCACCGGCCCCGCGCGTGTCCTCGGGCGGTCCGCCTCGGCCCCGTCCGGGCGGCGGCGCAGCAGGGAGGCGCTCGTCCCCGGCCTGGTCGAGGGCGTGCCGGCGACGCTCGTGCTGATCGACACCGCCGACACCTGGGAGATCGCCCCGGAGACGCTCCGCTCGAAGGGGCACAACACGCCGCTGCTCGGGCGGCGGCTCCGAGGCAGGGTGCTCGCCACGATCGTCGACGGGCGCTTCGCGTACGCCGACCTGGAGGTGCCCGAGCCGATCGCGTGACGGCGGGCGGGAGGCGGCAGATGCGGGGCGCGCCTACGTCCCAGCCAGGTACCGGTCCACGGCCCCCGCCACCTCGCGTCCCTCGCGGATGGCCCAGACCACCAGCGACTGCCCGCGCGCGCAGTCGCCGGCGGCGAAGACCCCGGGCACGCTGGTCATGCCCGCGGCGTCGCGTGCGATCGTGCCGCGCGCGTCGAGCCGGCACCCCAGCGCCTCCGGCAGCGAGCGCTCGGGCCCGGCGAACCCGAGCGCGAGCAGCACCAGGTCCGCGGGAACGATGCGCTCCGTGCCGGACCGTTCCACCGGCACGGGTCGCCCGTCCGCGCCGCGCGCCCACTCGACGTCCACGACCTCGATGCCGGCCACGCGGCCGTCCGGTCCGGAGAGGAAGCGGCGCGTGGAGACCGCGTACCGGCGCGGGTCCGCGCCCCACACCGCCGCGGCCTCCTCCTGGCCGTAGTCGACGCGGTGCACGCGGGGCCACTGTGGCCACGGGTTGTCGGCCGCGCGCTCGTCCGGGGGGCGGTCCAGGATCTCGAGCTGCGCCACGCTGCGCGCGCCGTGGCGGACGGCGGTCGCCACGCAGTCGGTGCCGGTGTCGCCGCCGCCCACGATCACGACGTCGCGGCCCCGCGCCGAGATGAACGCGCCGTCGTGGTGGCCGGAGTCCAGGAGGCTGCGCGTGTTCGAGCCGAGGAAGTCCATCGCGGGGTGGATCCCGGCGAGTTCGCGGCCCTCCACGCGCAGGTCCCGGGGCACCGTCGAGCCGGTGGCGAGGACGACGGCGTCACAGCCCTCGAGCAGGTCGCGCGCCGCCCGCGACGCCTCCACGTGGACTCCGGTCTCGAAGCGAACTCCCTCCGCCGCGAGCAGGTCCACGCGCCGCCCGACGACCCGCTTGTCGAGCTTCATGTTCGGGATGCCGTAGGTCAGCAGCCCGCCGATCCTGTCGGCGCGCTCGAGCACCGTCACCGCGTGGCCGGCGCGATTGAGCCGCGCGGCGGCGGCGAGCCCCGCCGGCCCGCTCCCCACGATCGCCACCCGCATCCCGCTTCGCGACGACGGCGGCTGCGGCGTGATCCACCCGTTCGCCCATGCGCGCTCCACGATCTCGAGCTCGATCTGCTTGATCGTCACGGGCTCCCCGTCGATGCCGGCCGTGCAGGAGCCCTCGCAGGGCGCCGGGCAGACCCGGCCGGTGAACTCCGGGAACTCGTTCGTGCGGTGCAGCCGGATGCTCGCCTCGCGCCACTTCCCCAGGCGGACGAGCTCGTTCCACTCGGGCACCAGGTTGTTGACCGGGCACCCCGTCGCGGCGCCGCCGATCGCGACGCCGGCGTGGCAGAACGGCACGCCGCAGTCCATGCAGCGCGCGGCCTGCTCGCGCAGGGTTGCCTCGTCGTGCGGCGGGTGGGCGTCGCTCCAGTCGCGGATCCGCTCGAGCGGGGGCCGGGCGTGGGGCCCCACCCGGTCGTACTCCAGGAAGCCGGTCGGGCTGCCCATCACGCCGCCCCCGCCTGCGCGAGGGGCAGCGTCCGTTCCCGGAAGGCGGCCAGCTCGGCCTCCTCCGGCGACAGCCCCAGGGCCTGCATGCGTCGCTGCGCATCGAGCGCGTGCGCGTACTCGTCGGGGATCACGCGGACGAGCCGCACCAGCGCACGGTCCCAGTCGTCCAGCACGCGACGCGCCGGCGCGCTGGACGTCCAGGCGAGGTGGCGCCCGATCAGCGCGCGCACGCCGGCGATCTCGTCGCGATCGCCCAGGTCCGCCAGCGGTGCGAGCGACACCCCGTCCTCGCGGCACGCCCGCGCGAATGTCCCGTCCTCGTCGAGCACGTAGGCGATCCCTCCCGACATGCCGGCCGCGAAGTTCCGCCCGGTCGGCCCGAGGACGACCACGCGCCCGCCCGTCATGTACTCGCAGCCGTGATCGCCGATCCCCTCCACGACCGCGTCCGCCCCGGAGTTCCGCACGCAGAAGCGCTCGCCGGCGATCCCCCGGACGAACGCCTCGCCGGACGTGGCCCCGTAGAGCGCCACGTTGCCGGCGATCACGTTCGCCTCGGCGACGAAGGTCGCCTCGCGAGGCGGCACGACCACGATCCGCCCGCCGGAGAGCCCCTTGCCCAGGTAGTCGTTCGCGTCCCCCTCGAGGACGAGGGTGATCCCGCGAGGGACGAACGCGCCGAAACTCTGCCCGGCCGAGCCGCGGAAGCGGAGCCGGATCGTGTCGTCGGGCAGCCCGCGCGCCCCGTGGCGCCGCGTGACCTCGCTCCCCAGCATGGTGCCGATCGCGCGGTTCGTGTTGCGGACCGGGAACGTGGCACGCACGCGGGCCCCGCGCTCGAGCGCCGGCCGGCAGCGCGGGATGAGCGTCGTCGCGTCGAGCGCAGCGGACAGGCCGTGGTCCTGCGGTACCGTGCACGTCCGGCCGCGGCCGCGCGGCACGGCGGGCACGTGCAGGATCCGCGCGAAGTCCAGGTTGCGCGCCTTCCAGTGGTCGATCGCGGGGCGCATCGCGAGCCGGTCGGCGCGCCCGACCATCTCGTCGAACGCGCGGAACCCGAGCGCCGCCATCTGCTCGCGCACCTCCTGCGCGACGAAGCGCATGAAACGCACGACGTGCTCGGGGTCTCCGGCGAAGCGCTTCCGCAGCTCGGGATCCTGCGTGGCGATCCCGACCGGGCACGTGTTCAGGTGGCAGGCCCGCATCATCACGCAGCCCAGCGCGACCAGCGGCGCGGTCGCGAACCCGAACTCCTCCGCCCCGAGCAGGGCGCCCACGACCACGTCGCGGCCCGTCTTCAGCTGCCCGTCCACCTCGACCGCGATGCGCGAGCGGAGGTCGTTGAGCAGCAGCACCTGGTGCGCCTCGGCCAGCCCGAGCTCCCACGGGATCCCGGCGTGCTTGATCGAGGTGAGCGGCGACGCCCCCGTGCCGCCGTCGTGGCCGCTGATCAGGACCACGTCCGCGTGCGCCTTGGCCACCCCGGCGGCGATCGTGCCCACGCCGACCTCGGCCACGAGCTTCACCGAGATGCGCGCCCGCGGGTTCGCGTTCTTCAGGTCGTGAACGAGCTCGGCCAGGTCCTCGATCGAGTAGATGTCGTGGTGCGGCGGCGGGCTGATGAGCCCCACGCCGGGCGTCGAGTGACGCACGCGCGCGATCCACGGGTAGACCTTGTGCCCGGGCAGCTGGCCGCCCTCCCCCGGCTTCGCACCCTGGGCCATCTTGATCTGGATCTCGCGCGCGCTGACGAGGTACTCGCTGGTGACCCCGAAGCGGCCCGAGGCCACCTGCTTGATCGCACTGCTGCGCGAGTCGCCGTTGGGGAGCGGGGCGTACCGCGCGGGATCCTCGCCACCCTCGCCGGTGTTGGACTTCCCGCCGAGACGGTTCATCGCGATCGCCAGCGCCTCGTGCGCCTCCTGCGAGATGGAGCCGTAGCTCATGGCACCCGTCTTGAACCGCCGCACGATCGATTCGACCGGCTCGACCTCCTCGATCGGCACCGGACGAGCCGCCGGACGGAGCTCCATGAGCCCGCGCAGCGTGCACAGGTCCCGTGACTGGTCGTCGACGAGCCGCGAGTACTCGCGGAAGGCGGCCGCGTCGCCGGTCCGGCAGGCCTGCTGCAGCCAGTGGATCGTCAGCGGGTTGAAGAGGTGCGACTCGCCGTCCGCGCGCCACTGGTACTGGCCGCCCACGCCCAGCTGCCGGTGCACGATCGGCCGCGACGGCCACGCGCGCTCGTGACGCATGCGGGCCTCGCGCGCGACGACCTCGATCCCGATCCCGCCGATCCGCGTCGGGGTCCACGTGAAATACTCGTCGACGAAGTCCCGGTCCAGCCCGACCGCCTCGAAGACCTGGGCGCCGTGGTAGCTCTGGATCGACGAGATCCCCATCTTCGAGATGACCTTCACGATGCCCTTGTTCACCGCCTGCACGAAGCGGCGCTCGGCGGCATCGGCAGGGCCATCGAGCAACCCCTGCCGGACCTGGTCGTGGATCGTCTCGAAGGCGAGGTACGGGTTGACCGCGCTCGCGCCGTAGCCGATCAGCAGGGCGAAGTGGTGCACCTCGCGCGGCTCGCCCGACTCGACCACGAGCCCGACGCGCGTCCGTGCCCCGGTGCGCAGCAGGTGGTGGTGGACGGCCGCCGTGGCGAGCAGCGCCGGGATGGGCGCCTCGCGCTCGCCGTGGCCGCGGTCCGAGAGCACGACGAGGTCGTGGCCCTCCGCGACCGCCTCCGACGCGCGGCTGCGCAGCGCTTCGAGGGCATGCCGCAGGCCGGCGCCGCCGTCGGCGACGGGGAAGAGCATCGGCAGGGTGATCGCACGGAACCCGTGCGACGCCGCACCGCCGTCGAGGTGCCGGATCCGCTCGAGCTCGTCGTTGCGGAGGACGGGCGTCGGCAGCGACAGCTGGTGGGTCGCCCCCGGTCCCGGCTCGAGCAGGTTGTCCTCCGGGCCGATCGACGTCTCGACCGCCATGACGATCTCCTCGCGGATCGCGTCGACGGGGGGGTTCGTCACCTGCGCGAAGAGCTGCCTGAAGTACGCGTACAGGGGCTGCGGGCGATCGGAGAGCACCGCGAGCGGGGTGTCGCTGCCCATCGAGCCGACCGGCTCCGACCCGTCCGCGGCCATCGGGTCGATCAGCATCCGGACGTCCTCGGCCGTGTAGCCGAAGGCCTCCTGGCGACGCAGGACCGTCTCGTGGTCCGGGCCGAAGACGCGCGGCGGCACCGGCAGGTCGGCCAGCCGGACGAGGCCGTCGCGGCACCACGCCGCGTAGGGGCGCTCCGCCGCGACCGCCGCCTTGAGCTCGTCGTCGGGCACGATGCGGCCGCGCGCCGTGTCGACGAGGAACATGCGTCCGGGCGCCAGGCGCCCCTTCTCCACGACCCGCCCGGGCGGGACGTCCAGCACGCCCGATTCGGACGCCATGACCACCCGGTCGTCCGCCGTCACCCAGTAGCGGGCCGGGCGCAGGCCGTTCCGGTCGAGCGTCGCGCCGACCAGGACCCCGTCCGTGAACGCGATCGACGCGGGGCCGTCCCACGGCTCCATCAGGCAGGCGTGGTACTCGTAGAACGCGCGCCGGTCGTCCGCCATCGACTCGTGGCGGCTCCACGGCTCGGGGACCAGCATCATCAGGGCGTGGGGGAGCGAGCGCCCGGAGAGGTGCAGCAGCTCGAGCACGTTGTCGAGCATCGCCGAGTCGGACCCCTCGCCGTCGATCACCGGCAGGGCCCGGCGCAGGTCGTCCCCGAAGAGCGACGAGCGGAACGACGACTCGCGGGCATGGATCCAGTTCACGTTGCCGCGCAGCGTGTTGATCTCCCCGTTGTGCGAGATGTAGCGGTACGGGTGGGCGCGGCTCCACGACGGGAACGTGTTCGTGGAGAAGCGCGAGTGGACCATCGCGATCGCGCTCGCGAAGTCGGGCTCGGCGAGGTCGGGATAGAAGCGGCCCAGCTGCGACGCGTTGAGCATCCCCTTGTAGACGATCGTGCGGGTGCCCAGCGACGAGACGTAGAACTCCGCGCGGCCCGGCAGCGCGGACCGGGAGACGGCCTTCTCCACGAGCCGGCGGGCGACGTACAGCCGGCGCTCGAACGGCATCCCGGGCCCGACGCCGTCGGGGCGGCCCACGAACAGCTGGCGGATGACGGGCTGGCTCGCCCGCGCCGCCTCCCCCAGGCCCGCGTCCGCGGAGACCGGTACGTCGCGCCAGGCCAGGAGGTCGAGCCCCTCGGCCTCCAGCGTGCGCTCCACGATCGCCTCGCAGCCGGCTCGGCTCGCGTCGTCGCGGGGGAGGAACAGCATGCCGGCCGCCCAGTCGCCGGCCTCGGGCAGGTGCCCGCCGGAGGCGGCGACGGCCCGCGCCAGGAACCGCCGCGGCAGCTGAACGGTCAGGCCCGCCCCGTCGCCCGTGTTCTTCTCCGCCCCGCTCGCGCCGCGATGCTCGAGGTTCACCAGCACCTGCAGCGCGTCCGCGACGATCGACTGCGAGGCCCGGCCGCGGATGTCGCAGACGAACCCGAAGCCGCAGGCGTCGTGCTCGAACGAGGGGTCGTACAGGGATGGCAGGGACACCGTTCGCGCTCCGGGGGATCGGACTGCGCCGACGCTACGCGGAGCGGCGGAGGCGGATCAGTCGCGGATCGGTGACGACTGGGTGGCGGGGAGGGCGGCCGCGGTGGCGGTTGGGAGACGCCGGCGGACGACGCGCGGGGCCGCGATGACGAGCGGGAGAGGGCGACGGACGATGCGGGCGGCCGCGGTGGCGCCGGATTCCCCCACCGAGCCGCGCTCCGGAGGGCGGCACGTGCGTACGCCGGGCGAGCGGCGGTGCACGGGCATGCGACAATGAGGGGCGTCCGATCGTGCCAGGCCCCGGAGGGATCGCGTGCCCGTCCTTGCCACCTTCTTCTCGGTGCGTCGCGGCCGCGACGCGTTCTTCAAGTTCTTCATGCGCACGATGTTTCCGCGCCAGATCCACGAGTACGAGGAGAAGTTCAACATCCGCTTCCTGGGCTGGTACAACATTGCGCACGGTTGGGACTTCGACAACCTGATCCTGTTCCAGCTCCCCGACTACGCCGCGCTCGACAAGCTCGAGGCGGACGAGGCCACCCGCAAGATCGGCCACCGTGCCGGCGAGTGGATGTTCCAGCGTCACCACTCCATGCTGCTCCGCGAGCGCATGGGCCCGGACCTCGAGTACCACCCGTAAGGAGCGCACGATGGACCTGAGCAGGAACGAGGCGCTCGGCGAGATCGCCGCCGACGCCGCCCTCGAACGCCGCGACTTCCTGGTCACCGCCACCGACCAGCTGCGACGCTTCCTCGAGGCCAACGCCGCGCGGATCGAGGACGTCGGCGGACTGGTGCTCATCGACGACGATCCCGACTACCTGGCGGTCGCCCCGGACGGGACCTTCCGCTCGCGCACCCGCTTCCAGGACGACAGCGGCGAGTGGATCTCGGAGACCGAGGTGATCGAGTCTCCGTCCGAGCTCGTCGAGCTCTACAACCCGGCCGACGTCTTCGCGGCGTTCGCCGAGGCTGCGCGCGCAGCGGCCGGGATGGGCGAGGAGCCCACCGGTGCCGAGGACCTGATGGACGCCGCCGGCGTGGCGCCGGACGAGACCGTGGCCGAGGAAGGCTACGCGGTCGCCGCGGACGAGGGCACGTACGCGGCGGCGGCCGATGCCTGGGCGGCGGCGAACGAGGAACCGCCGTCGAGCACGGACGAGGCGGCCGCCCGCCTGTACGACCTGGCGCTGAGCTTCCAGGAGCGCAGCCAGGACGCCGAGGCGCGCATGATCGAGCAGTTCGAGGCCGCCGCGCGGCCGCTGGCCGGTCGTGTCGGCGACCTGATGGTCATCGACGACGAGGACGAGCGGCTCACGCTGACCCGCGAGGGACGCCTGGTCGCCGAGGTCGTGCCCGAGGACGAGGAGGACCGCTGGCGGCGCCTCGACGGCGCCGGCGAGCTGGTCGAGTTCTACGACCCGACCGACGTGTTCGGAGACGTCGCGGACGCACTGGCCGACGCCTTCCCGGCCGTCACCGAGGGCGACGAGGACGAGAACGACGAGGACGACGGCGACGCCGACGAGGGGGACGAGGGCGAAGCCGGCGAGGGGGACGAGGGCGGCGACGGCGAGCCGACGCGCGGCTGAGGCCGGAGCGTCCCGCCAGATGCGGCTCCTCGACGCCGAGCTCGTCGAGACGCGGGAGATCCTTCCCGCGCAGTGGCTCCAGCGATACCGTGCTCCGTGGCTCGCGGCCGGGGCGCGTGCCGGGCAGTTCGTGCACGTGCGGACGCCCGACTACTCCGGCCTCGTCCTGCGGCGACCCATCAGCATCAACACGATCGACCGCGCCGCGGGCGAGATCACGCTGCACTTCCGGATCGCCGGCAAGGGCACCGAGCTGCTCGCCAGCGCCCGCCCCGGCGACAGCGTGCCGATGCTCGGGCCGCTCGGCCGGCCGTTCGAGGTCGATCCGCGGACGCACCACGTGCTGCTGATCGCCGGGGGCGTCGGCATCGCCGGCGTCCGGTCGCTCGCCGACGAGTCGCTCGAGGCCGGGCGGCAGGTCACCCTGCTGTTCGGGTCGGCGTCCGCGGCGGAGGTCTACCCCTCGTCCCTGCTGCCGGACGAGGTCGAGTACGTCGTGGCGACCGAGGACGGGTCGCTCGGCCAGCCCGGTCGCGTCACCGAGCTCGTGCCGGCGTACGAGGCGTGGGCCGACCAGGCGTTCGCCTGCGGCCCGCGACCGATGCTCGCCGCGCTCGCGCACATCGCCTCCGGGCGGCTCGAGCGCATGGGCGTCGCGCGGCTCGGCCGGAAGCGTGGCGGCGGGCGACCGATCCCGCTCGGCTCCGCGCAGGCCCGGCGGCGGTCGTGGCTGCAGGTCTCGATGGAGCAGCACATGGGATGTGCGGTCGGGGCATGCCTGGGTTGCGTGGTGTGGGGTGTCGAGGGCCCGCTGCGCGTCTGCCGTGAGGGCCCCGTCTTCGCGGCCGAGGAGATCGCCTGGGAGGAGCCGGCATGAAGCGCAGGCGCTCCGTCGTCACCACCGGCCGCACGGCCCGCGACGCCTACTCCGGGCCGCCGCGCCTGGGGCTGCGAGCCCCGCGGACCCGGCCCTCGCCCGCGCTCGAGGCCGCCCGCACCGAATCGCCGGCAGCACCGGTCGCTGCGGCGCGGGCGGCGGCTCCCGGCGAGCCGGGGGTCGACCCGTCGTCGGTGGATCTCTCGGTGGACCTCGCGCCCCGGCGCCCGGGGGCCCTCGTGCTGCAGAACCCCGTGCTCGTCGCGTCCGGGACGTTCGGGTACGGGATCGAGTACGGCGAGGTGGTCGACGTCGAGCGCCTCGGGGCGATCTGCTGCAAGGGCACCACGCTCAAGCCGCGTGCCGGCAACGAGCCGCCGCGCGTGACGGAGACGCCGGGCGGCATGCTGAACTCCATCGGCCTGCAGAACCCCGGCGTCGACGCGGTCATCGAGCGGTACGCGCCGCTCTGGGCGACCTGGCGCGTGCCGGTGATCGTGAACGTGGCGGGCGAGTCGATCGACGACTACGTCTCCGTCGTCCGCCGCCTGGAGGGCGTGCCCGGGATCACCGGGATCGAGCTCAACATCAGCTGCCCGAACGTCGGCAAGGGCGGACTCCAGTTCGCGGTCGACCGGGACGCCGCCGCGTCCGTGACCGCCGCCGTGCGCCGCGCGACCGAGCTTCCGCTCATCGTCAAGCTCTCGCCGAACGTCACCGACATCCGACCGATCGCCCGCGCGATCGAGGATGCCGGCGCGGACGCGATCAGCGCGATCAACACGCTGTCCGGGATGGCGATCGAGCGCCGCACCGGCAAGCCGCTCCTCGGCAACGTCTACGGCGGGCTGTCGGGACCGGCCGTCCGGCCCGTGGGCCTGCGCATCGTCTACGAGGTCGCGCAGGTCGTCGACATCCCGATCGTCGCGATCGGCGGCATCGCGTCGCTCGACGATGCCCTCGACTACCTCGCCGCCGGCGCGGTCGCGGTGCAGGTCGGGACGGCGATCTTCGCCGATCCCGAGGTGCCGCTCCGGATCGCCGACGGCCTGCGCAGGTACTGCGCCGAGCGCGGCCTGGCCAGCCATCTGCCGCTGGTCGGGACGGCGCTGCCGGCGCGCCCCAACCGGCCCTCCGCCAAGGGCGTGGAGTATCGACCATGACGAAGCAGCGCCACAAGGATCGTCACGGCCCGGCGGCTCGGCCGGCCGGGAACCGCGCACGCGGCCCGCACGAGCCGACGCCGGGGCCGGGCGCGCCCCTGCCGGAGAGCGGGGCGGCCGGCACGTCCGGCGTGTCGGATGCAGCCCTGCCGGAGGCCGGCACGGCCGGCGCCACGGGCGCGTCCGATGCCGCACCCGGTTCGGCCCCTGCCCCTGCCGGCGGGTCCGCCCCGACCGCGTCCTCTCCGTCCGTGGCGCCCCCTCCCACAGCGACTGCGGCGGCACGACCCCCGTCCGGCGGGGCGATGGGGGCGGACCTCGAGCTGCCGGTGGTGCTGTCGCCGGACGCGCGCGCGTCCGCCGCGCGGCGCGTGGAGGAGCTCTTCCTGGAGTCGGGCGCCCTTCGCGAGGGGCACTTCCTGCTCAAGAGCGGCCGCCATGCCGAGCGATACCTCGAGAAGTTCCAGGTGCTGCAGTACCCGGAGGCGGTCTCGACGCTGTGCGGCCTGATCGCCGACCTCGTCCGCGGCCCCGAGGGGCCCCTCGTCGACGTCGTCGTGGGCCCGACGACGGGCGGCATCATCCTCGCGTTCGAGGTCGCGCGGCAGCTCGGGGTGCGCGGCATCTTCGCCGAGGAGGTGCACGATCCGGACGGGATGACCCGGCGCGAGTTCCGCCGTGGGTTCCGCCTCGAGGAGGGTGAGCGGGTCCTGCTCGTCGACGACATCCTGACGACGGGCGGGTCCCTGCTCGCCATGCTCCCGCCGATCGAGGCCGCCGGCGCCGACCTCGTGCTGGCCGCGGTCCTGGTCGACCGCTCCGGCGGCCTCGCCACCGTGACGTCTCCCGTCAGCGGGCATCCCTACCCGGCCGCCGCTCTCTGGACGCTGGATCTCGCGACCTACGAGCCCGGCTCGGCGACCTGCCCCGGATGCGCGGCCGGGCAACCGCTGGAGGCTCCCGGATCGTCGGGCACGAAGCTGTCGGGCGGGCCGATCGTGGAGGGCACCCCGACGCCCGGTCACGGCATGCCTCCGGGCCCGCAGCCGGACGGCGCGGGCACGCTCCCGACCCCGCTCGGCCCCGCTGCCTGAGCTCGACCCCGGCACGGGGGCCGCCTGGCCCAAAACCGCCTCCCAAACGGGCCTTGACAGCAACTGGGGTTATGATCCCGGGCACCACAGCGTCCCGTCGCCCGGAGCGGTCCCCGCCGGACGACCGGCGACAAGGCCGTATCCGCTTCGAGGTGCCGCTCGCGCAGTCATGACGCGCTTCCAGAAGCTCGCCCTCGTCACCGCCGTCGCCACGTACGCACTGATCATCGTCGGGGCCGTCGTGCGCAGCACGCAGTCCGGCATGGGGTGCCCGGACTGGCCCGCGTGCAACGGCTCGTTCCTGCCGCCGTTCGGCGACTACCACGCGCTGCTGGAGTACATCCACCGGACGATCGCGGCCGTCATCGGCTTCCTGGTGCTGGGCGTGGCGTACCTCGCCTGGCGCGACCACCGTCGCCGGCGCTCCATCCTGTGGCCCTCGCTGATCGCCGTCGTGGTGGTCGTCATCCAGGCCGCCCTTGGGGCGATCACCGTCGCCGAGAACAACGCCGGCGACACCGTCACCGCCCACCTGGCCACGGCGATGATCCTGCTCGGGATCCTCGTGTACGTGGCACTGCGCTCCCGCTACCCGGACCGGCTGCCGGCGCGCGGCGCGAGCCAGCGCATCACGCTCCTCATCGCGCTCGCGGCGGCGAGCATCTACGCGCTCCTGCTGTTCGGCTCCCACGTGACGGGCACCGGGGAGGCCGACATGATCTTCCCGACCTGGCCGCTCTTCAACGGGGCCATCATCCCGTCGTTCCAGCAGCACCCGGCGGAGGAGGTCGCGCAGTTCCTCCATCGCGTGGTGGCGGTGATCGCCGGGATCATCCTCCTCGTCGCCGCGTGGGCGGCCATGCGGCTCCCGCGGTCGCGCCGCGGCCCGGTCGTCGCGCTCCTGCACACGGCGCTCGCCCTGTTCGTGATCCAGATCTTCGTCGGGGCGGCGCAGATCCTCACCTCGATGGCCGACTGGGCGGTGGCCCTGCACGACGCCCTCGCCGCCGCCATCTGGGCGCTCACCCTCGGCGCCGCGATCCAGAGCTACTACCTGGCGCGCACCGAGGAGCGCCCGGAGCCGGCGCCCCGCGGCGAGCCGGCCGACCGCGGGCCCGCCGGCCGCGGGCCGGGAGGCGAGGGCCCGGGCGGGCGCGACGAGCCTGCCGGCCTCGGGCAACCCGGGCTGTCGGCCTTCACGGCGACCGACGTGGGCGCCGACCTGCTCGCCCGCGCTCCCTTCACGCCCGCCTCGCATCCGCGGCCGGTCCGTCGTGCACCCACCGGCCTCCGGGACCGCGTCATGGCGTACGTGGCGCTCACCAAGCCGCGCATCATCGAGCTGCTGCTCGTCACGACGGTGCCCGCCATGGTCCTCGCGACGCGCGACGTGCCCGGCATCCGCATCGGGTCGTGGGCCGCGCTCGTCGTCGCCACGCTGATCGGCGGCACGCTCGCGGCCGGGTCGGCGAACGCGATCAACTGCTACATCGACCGCGACATCGACGAGATCATGACCAGGACGCGACGGCGCCCGCTGCCGGCGCACGAGGTGGATCCGGAGAACGCCCTGATCTTCGGCCTGGCGCTCGGCGTCGTGTCGTTCGCCTGGCTCACCTTCTTCGCCAACCTGCTCGCCGCGTTCCTCGCGCTGCTCGCGATCGCGTTCTACGTCGTGGTCTACACGCTGCTGCTCAAGCGGACCACGCCCCAGAACATCGTGATCGGCGGGGCGGCCGGCGCCCTGCCGCCCGTCATCGGCTGGGCGGCCGTGACGGGCAACGTCGCGGTCCCCGCGCTGCTCCTCTTCCTGATCGTCTTCTACTGGACGCCGCCGCACTTCTGGGCCCTCGCCCTCCGCATCTCGGGCGACTACGAGGCGGCCGGCGTGCCGATGCTCCCCGTGGTCAAGGGCGTCTCCGAGACGGGTCGCCAGATCCTCATCTACACGCTGATCCTGGTGGCGCTGACCCTGGTGTTCGCCTTCGCGGCCGGCATGGGTGCCATCTACACGGCGGGGGCCATCCTGCTCGGCGCGCTGTTCGTGCGCCGCGCGTGGGCGCTGTGGCGCGACGGCTCCGGCGCGGGAGCGATCCGCCTGTACCGCTTCTCGATCACGTACCTCTCGCTGCTGTTCGCACTGATCGTGCTCGACGTCCTGATCCCGATCGCGCTCTGATCGCGCCCACCCGGGACGAGATGGCACCCCGGGCCGGGCGGCCTGTCCCCGGGGAGCGGATCACCCCCCGGGTGGAGCGCGCCACCACGGGTCGAGGGGGCCATTCGGCCCCTCGCAGAGTCCGAATGGACTATGATCCCCGTCGCCGGCACGCGGTCCGGGGGTCGCACCCCGGGCCGTTGCGGGATGAACCCGCGAGCGGCCGGCAGGACCCGCCCGCCCGACGCCCGACGACCGGTCGCCGCGCCGGACGCGCGCACGGCACCTCACCCCGTCACCGCTGCACAGGGGGCTACTGATGGCAGGACGGTCCGGCACCCTCGCGAGGCCATCCTCCGCCGCGGGCCGCGGGATCGACGCGGCGATGCTCGGCGTCCTGCTGTTCATCGCCAGCGAGGTCATGTTCTTCGCCGGCCTGTTCGCCGCGTACTTCAGCATCCGCGCGGAGCACCCCCTCTGGCCGCCGCCGGGGTTCACCATCGACATCGTGACGGCGGCGATCCTGACCGTCATCCTGGTCTCCAGCTCGTTCACGATGCAGTACGCGGTGTCGCGGATCCAGAAGGGCGACCGGACCGGGATGATCCGGGGACTGACGGTCACCCTCATCCTGGGCGTGGCGTTCCTGCTCGGGCAGCTCTACGACTACCACTCGCTCACGTTCGGCATCAGCTCGGGCGTCTACGGGACGCTCTTCTACACGATGACCGGATTCCACGGGCTCCACGTGACCGCCGGCGTGGTGACCATGGGGATCGTCCTCATCCGGGCGCTGCAGGGGCAGTTCTCCTCGCGCCACTACACGGCGGTGCAGGCGGTGAGCCTGTACTGGCACTTCGTCGACATCGTCTGGATCGGGCTCTTCACGACCCTGTACATCGTGCGGTAGGCCCCGGCCGAACCGCTCCCCGGAGGCCCGCGGAGGACCTCCGGGCTACCATGTCCTCCTCTTCGGCAACCCGATCGCGCCCGCCGGCGCGATCTCCGCATGCGAGGCCGCCCACGCTCGACCACCCGCGCGTCCCGCCTGCCGCATCGGCGAGACCCGCCGCTTCTCGCATCGTCATGCCCGCCTCCGCCGGCGCGCGCCGGCCCGGCGGGCGCCCCGTGCGCCTTGCCGTGCTCGTCGCGCTGCTCGCCGCGCTCGTGGCCGGCTGCGGCGCGATCGCGGGCTCCGGCGCCGGCTCGAGCCCGATCGTCCTCGGGGCGGGCGGGCTCGACGGGCAGCGCGCTCCGGCGTTCCGCCTCGACGACCTCTCGGGCCGGCCGGTGTCGCTGTCCGACTACGCGGGGCGGCCCCTGATCATCAGCTTCTGGGCCTCCTGGTGCATCCCGTGCCAGCAGGAGTTCCCACTCTTCCGGCAGGCACGCGCCCAGTACGCGGCGCGCGGCCTGGAGGTGCTGGGCATCGTGTACCAGGACACGGCCGCCAACGCGCGCGCGTTCATGGCCAGGGAGGGCGCGACCTGGCCCGGGCTGCTCGATCCCAAGGGAACCGCCGCCGATGCATACCGGGTGACCGCCATCCCCACCAGCTTCTTCGTCGATCGCGCCGGCACCATCGTCGCGGCCAGCTATGGACCGCCGCCCGCCGACGCCCTGGCCGGCTACCTGAAGCAGATCGCGGGATGAGCGACGCCATCGTCCTGGAGCGCCTGACGAAGGAGTACGGCGGTCGCGTCGTGCTCGACAACCTCGACCTCTCCGTGCACGCGGGCGAGCTGTTCGCCCTGCTCGGCCCGAACGGCGCGGGCAAGACGACCACGGTCGAGATCGTGGAGGGCTATCGCACGCCAGACGGCGGCAGCGTTCGCGTGCTGGACCACGATCCCCGGCGGGAGTCGGGCGCGGTACGTCCCCAGATGGGGCTGATGCTCCAGTCCGGCGGCCTCTATTCGCAGCTCCGGCCGATCGAGGCGCTCGAGCTCTTCGCCGCCTTCTACCCCGATCCGCTGCCGCCGCTGGAGCTGCTCGCGAACGTGGGGCTGGCGCGCGCGGCCCGGACGCGGTACCGGGACCTGTCGGGAGGCGAGCGGCAGCGCCTCAGCCTGGCGCTCGCGATCGTCGGGCGGCCGCGCCTGGCGATCCTGGACGAGCCGACCGCCGCGATGGACGCGCAGGCCCGCCGGGAGACGTGGCGCGTGCTGCAGGAGCTTCGGGAGGGCGGCACGACGATCCTGCTGACGACGCACCTGCTCGACGAGGCCGAGAGACTGGCGGACCGGGTCGCGATCATCGACCGCGGGCGCCTCGTCGCGCTGGGCACGCCGGTCGAGCTCCGGCGCGGGCTGGGTGCGGGGCCCGCGGCGTCGGGCGCCCCGTCCGGCCCCGAACTCCCGTCTGCGATGCCCGGCGCGCCCGTCGTGGAACGCGCCGCCGGCGACGTGCGCGAGGTCCGGCTCGAGCTCACCGCGCCGCTCGACTCCGACCGCCTCGCCCGACTCGGACGGCTGCCGGGCGTCGACGCGCTGCGCATCGACCGGCCCGGTGTGTACGTCCTGCGCACCGGGACTCCCGGAGAGCTGCTCGTGGAACTGAGCACGTGGCTCCTCGCGATCGGCGTCGAGCCGCTCGCGATCCGGGTCGGGCAGGGCAGCCTGGAGGACGTCTTCCTCCGGCTGGTCGGCGAAGGAGGCGAACCGTGAGCCCCGCGCTCGCCTGGCGCGCGTTCGTGGCGCAGGCACGCGTCGAGCTGCTGCTCACCGTCCGCCGCGGCGAGAACCTGCTGGTGACGCTCGCGATCCCGCTGCTGCTGCTGGTCTTCTTCTCGGCGGTGCCGCTGCTCCCGCCACCGTCGTTCGGCGGCCGCCAGGTCGACCAGGTCGCGCCCGGCATCCTCGCGCTCGCGATCGTCTCGACCGGCCTCGTCTCGCTCGGGATCGCCACCGCCTTCGAGCGTTCCTACGGGGTGCTCAAGCGACTGGGCGGCTCTCCCCTTCCCCGGCCGGCCCTGCTGGGCGCGAAGACGCTGGCCGTGGTCGTCACCGAGGTCGTGCAGGTCGTGCTGATCGCGATCGTCGCCGTGCTGCTCGGGTGGGCACCCAGCGGCGGGGTCCTCGGCGGCGTGATCGCGGCGCTGCCGTGGCTGCTCCTGGGCTCGGTCGCATTCGCCGCCATGGGGCTGCTGCTCGCGGGCGCGCTGCGCGCGGAGGCCGTCCTGGCCGTGGCGAACGGCCTCTACCTGGTCTTCCTGCTGCTCGGCGGGATCGTCATCCCGCTCGACCACCTGCCGGCGGCGATCGCAGTGCCCGCCTCGCTCCTGCCACCGGCCGAGCTCGCGGGACTCCTGCGCGGCACGCTGGAGCCGGGAGGCACGATCGATCCGCTGCAGGCGGCCGGACTCGCCGCCTGGGCGGTGGCGCTCGTCGCGGCGACGCTGCTGACGTTCCGCACGGAGTAGGCGGGCGGGAAAGAGAACGACCCCGGGAGGCGGGTCCCAGGGTCGTTCGGTCGATAGGCAGCTGGTTGCGGGGGACGGATTCGAACCGCCGACCTTCGGGTTATGAGCCCGACGAGCTGCCGCTGCTCCACCCCGCACGGGTAGTATCGCGCTCTCCGGCGGATCGGTCAAACGACGGGCGGGTCCTCGGGCCGGTTCTCCTGCGGAGCCCGATCCGCGGCGCGCCCGGCATCGTCGGCGCCTGCACGTGCCGCGAGCGCCTCGCGCCACGCCGCGAGCGCCACCGGCCACCACGCGTCGATGGCTCCGTCGCTCCCGTACCAGGGGCCGCCGCCCAGCTGGCCGTGCACGACGTCGGGCAGCGTCACCTGCGTCGCGCCCTCGAGCAGGGCGGATTCGGTCGGGATCAGCCCGTCGCCGTACCCGTCGCGCGCCGCCTCCCCGAGCATGGCGGCGTACATCGAGCCCGCGAACGCGTGCCGGAGCGGCCGGTCCTCGCCGGCACGCGGCCGGCCGGGCACGTGCGTGGAGGCGACCGTGATGGTGGCGGTGCGGGGTGCGAGCCGCTCGACCGGCAGGTTCGCCCGCAGGAAGGCTGCCGCGTCCGCGCCGGAATCCTGTCCCCGCCGGCGCCACCGGCCTGCCCCTCCCTGCGCCGCCGGAGCCGCCACCCGGTGCGGCGTGCCGAGCGTCACGATCGCGCCGACCGCGTCGCCCACGCCGGTCCCGTAGCCTCGGTACGGCACCGGCGAGACCGCGAGCCGCGCCAGGATGCCGCCGGCGGAGTGGCCCACCACGATCAACGGCCGGCGTCCGCCCTCACGCCAGACCCGCGCGACCGCACGAGCGGTCCGCCTGGCGAGCGGGCCGAGGCCGAGCTGCGACGCGACGATCCAGTCGGGAAGCCAGATCGGGGCGATGGAGACCAGGGCGGCGCCGCGCACGCGCAGGCGCTCCACCATGGGCAGGTACATGAAGGGCGACGTCGAGAAGCCGCCGACGACGAGGACGTTCGGTCGCTCACGATCCCGTTGCACCGGACGAGTATCGCCCTTCGCGCCGCGGCACCGTCGGCGCGTACCATGACGGGGTGGGCTACCTGACCCTCGGCCTCCTGTTCGTCCTGTTCCTGCTCGCGCTGCTGCCGGCGCGGCGGCTGTGGATCGCGGGCGCCGGCCTCGAGTGGCGCGCCGGCTACCTCGCGGCGCTCCTGGGCTTGGGGCTGCTCGCGATCGAGTTCGAGGGTCTCGGCCGCTACCTGCTGCCGCTCCTCGTGCTCCTCTACCTCGTCCCGTTCAGCGGGTTGCCGGCCTGGTGGCAGCGGGCGCGCGGGCGCCGGGATCGTGCCGGCATCGTGGAGGGGCGCGCCGTCCGCCTCGATCCCGGGGAGGGCGCACCGCGGTGACCGCCTCGACGGCCGGGCGGAGTCCCGCGCCCGAGCACCCGGGCCGCCTCCAGTGGCCCGACGTCGCCGCGCTGCTGCGGCGACGCCACCTGCGCCTCACGCCGCAGCGCCGGGCCGTGGTCGCCGCCCTGTCGGAGTTCGACGGCCACGTGACGGCGACCCAGCTGGTCGAGCGCTGCGTGGAGCGCGATCCGGATTTCGTGCCGTCCACCGTCTACCGGACGCTCGACCTGCTCGAGGACCTCGGGCTCATCACCCACATCCATGACGCGGAGGGGCGCGAGGAGTTCCAGCCCGCGGATGAGGCGCCGCACGCGCACCTCATCTGCCGCGTCTGCGGTGCCACACACGAGATCGGCGGCGACGAGCTGGGCGACTTCCTGGGCCAGATCCACCGCCGCTACCACTTCGACGTGGACGTGAGCCACCTTTCGATCTTCGGCCGCTGCGAGAGCTGCGCGTCGTCGTGAGCGCCTGGGCGCGCCACGCGAAGATCGCCTTCGTCGGCTCCCACGGCATCCGCAAGACGACCGCGGCGCACGCGTTCGTGGGCGAGCTCCAGCGAGCCGGCAGGTCGGTGGAGTACGGCCGCGAGGTCGTCCGCGACAACCCGCTCCCGATCAACGAGGGCGCCACCGGCG
Organism: Chloroflexota bacterium; assembly: GCA_021790715.1. GTDB lineage: Bacteria > Chloroflexota > Limnocylindria > Limnocylindrales > CSP1-4 > JAJYNJ01. Next base: position 3,139 of record JAJYGK010000057.1, on the reverse strand, counting down.
AGGCCCAGCTGTGGGTCCTCGTCTCGCAGGTCCGCCAGGAGCTCGAGCTCGCGCCGAAGGCGGAGGCGCTCGTCACCGACCGCGGCGTCATGGACAACTTCGCCTACTACCTGCGGGCATGCCGCATGACGGACCGGTTCCACGTGGAGCCGTTCGTGCGGGCCTGGTCGGGCACCTACGACCTGGTCGTGCGCCTGCTCCCGGACATCGCGCTGCGCGCGGACGGCGTCCGCAGCACGAGCAGCGCGTTCCGGGACGAGATCGAGGGGATCCTGGACCGCGTGCTGCCGGATCTCGTGCGCGCGGACCGCCTCGTCTCGATCCGTGCGTCCGACGTCACCGCGGCGACGGACTGGTGGGATCTCGCCGAGCGGCTCGCCGCGATCGTGGGAGAGCCGCTGCTCGCCGACGGCGTGACACGTCGGCGGCGGCACTCTCCGCGGCGCGCCCGGGCCGACGTCGCCGTCGAGGACGTCGTCCCGCAGCTCGAGCTGGACCTGCCGCCTGCCCCCTGACGGGCACGCCGCCGTTCCCCTGCACGGGATCCCTCGGCCCCGGCACGGGGGTCCCTCGCCCCGGTCACGGGCTCCTCTCCTTGCTGCGTCTTCACGCACATGCAACGAATTGCAGTAAGAGCCATTCCGGTCTACCATCCGCCGGCAGCCAGACTCGGCCTTTCGGGGGTAGCACGTGTTCTCGCACGCCGCCAGCATCTTCGCGTCGTCCAGGGATCTCCGCCGTCGGATCGTCGGCGTCTACGCGTTCCTGCTCTCGTTCAACGTCGCGGCCTGGGGCCTGACCCTGCTGGCATCGGCGCGGTACCCGATCCTGCTCCCCGCCGCGTTCCTCGCCTACTCCTTCGGCCTCCGGCACGCCGTGGATGCCGACCACATCGCCGCGATCGACAACACGACCCGCAAGCTGATGCAGGACGGCCAGCGCCCCGTCGCCGTGGGGCTGTTCTTCTCGCTCGGACACTCGACGGTGGTCGTGTTCCTGTCCGTCGCGATCGCGGCCTCGGCCGCCGTCATCAGCGACGTGCCGAGCCTGCGCACGCTCGGCGGGCTGATCGGCACGAGCGTCTCGGCGGCGTTCCTGCTGCTGATCGGCCTGATCAACCTGGTCGTGCTGCTCGACGTGTACCGCATGTTCCGGCAGGTGTCGGACGGCGGGGGCTACGACGAGCAGACGCTCGACGACTACCTGAGCAACCGCGGTCTGCTCGCGCGCGTCTTCCGGCCGGCCCTGCGGCTCATCCGTCGCAGCTGGCACATGTACCCGCTGGGCGTCCTGTTCGGGCTCGGGTTCGACACGGCCAGCGAGGTCGCCCTGCTCGGGCTCGCCGCGACGTCGGGAGCGAGCCACGTGCCGATCTGGTTCATCCTGCTCCTGCCGATGATCTTCGCGGCCGGCATGTCCCTCGTCGACACGAGCGACGGCGTGCTGATGCTGGGTGCCTACGGCTGGGCGTACCTGAAGCCGATCCGGAAGCTCTACTACAACCTGAACATCACGCTCGTCTCGGTGATCATCGCCTTCGTCATCGGCGGGCTCGAGGCGCTCAGCGTGATCGGCGGCGAGCTCGGACTGACCGGCGGCATCTGGTCGGTCACGAACCACCTGGACTTCGGCCTGGTCGGCCTCGCGATCGTGGGGATCTTCGTCGTGAGCTGGGTGCTCTCGACGCTGTTCTACCGGTGGAAGGGCTACGACGACCTGCCGGTGCGGCACGATTCCGCACGGCGCGATCAGCCGGAGACGGACCGCGCGCGCGTGTGATCGCCGCCCCGGCCCGCCGCGGCGAGCGCCGGCGAGCGAGACTGCCCTCCGCCCGAGTTGACCTCCCCTCCCCCCGCGAGTACTAGCACATTTGATCGATAGCCGGGCCGTGCCGGTGCCGCTAGCGTCCCGGGCACGGAGGCGTCCCCCGAGGCGGCAGTGCGCGCAGCGCACGGAGGTACCAGCCATGGACGGAGAGCGGCCCGTGGACGCCGGGCCCGAGGCAGGCGGCGGGGACGAGCACCGCTCCGCCTTCCGCACCGACCTCGCGGAGGCCATGCACGGCGCTGCGCGCGCCCGCCACGGCCGCCTCGTGAGCGACGCCGACGAGCGCCAGGCGGCGTACCTCGGGGCCCTGCACGCGCGCGCCGCGAGCGAGGTCGACGGGCTGCGCGCGGCGAACGAGCAGGAAGCGCAGGCCGTCGAGACCTGGGCCACCGGCGAGCTCGAGCGCCTGAACGCGGAGCGCGACCACCGCCTCGCCGCCGCGCGCGGCGAGCTGCAGCAGCGCCTGGCGGCGCACGAGGCGCACCTGCAGGGCGAGATCACCCGCGTCGAGGAGGCGGTCCGGGGCTACCGCGCTGCGCTCGACGCGTTCTTCGCGCGCCTCGACACCGAGGTGGACCCCGCCCGCATCGCCGAGCTGGCCGCGCGCGTCCCCCTGCTCGGGCCGCTCGACGAGATCGGGGCCCGCAACGAAGCCCCCGATGCGGAACCGGCGGCGGCAGCGGAGCCGGCGACGGCGACAGCGGTCGAGGAGGAGGTCCGGGCAGCCGTGGAGGCGGAGCTCGAGCCGGAGCGTGCGGCAGAGCCCGAGGCTGCGGCGGTGCCAGAGGCCGCGACGGTGCCAGAGGCCGCGGCGGTGTTCGACGCAGAGCCGGAGGTCGAGGAGCTGGTCCCCGAAGCAGGGATCGCGGCCGCGTGGACACCCGAGGCCGAGGCGTCCGATCCCGCGGAGGAGCCCGTGCCTGCCCGCCGCCTCGCCTGGTGGGAGGTGCCGGGGACGGTCGCGTCCGCGGGTGCGGAGGTCGATGCCGAGGCGACCGAGGCGACCGAGGCCGCCGAGGCCGACACGCACGCCGCTCCCGACGACACCTCGGACGACGCGCCCCGCCCGACGAACTCGGCCGAGCGCGTGCGGGCCCGCCTGCACTTCATCGCGGAGCACCGCGCAGCGCTGGCCGCCGCGGACGTCGCAGCGCACGCCGCTGTGTCGGGCTCGCGCGGCTGATGGGCGAGGGGGCACGAGGAACGCACCATGGCCGAGTCGAGTCAACACGGTGAGGGGCCTCACCGAGGACCCCTGTCGGGGTTCGCATTCCGGTTGTCGGAGTATCTGCGGGACCGCTCCGCCGCCCGG
>JAJYGK010000022.1 GCA_021790715.1 Chloroflexota bacterium | reverse complement strand
AGCTCGCGACGCCCGTCGCCGTCGCCGACACCGTCGTGATCCTGCCGGCGATGGCCGGCGGGGCGTGATCCGATGACGGTCGCACCTCCCCGCCGCTCGCCCGTCGAGGCCGAGCGGCTTCGCCCGCACCCCCACGAGGGAACAGGCCCGCACGGCGGCCGGTTCCCGTCGATCGTCGATGCGATCGGCCACACGCCGCTGGTCGAGATCCCGCGCATGTCGCCCCGCGAGACGGTGCGCCTCTACGCGAAGCTCGAGTTCATGAACCCGACGGGATCCGTCAAGGACCGCGTCGCGAAGTACCTGATCGAGGACCTCGAGCGGCGAAGCCTGCTGCGGCCCGACTCGATCATCATCGAGCCCACGAGCGGCAACACCGGGATCGCCCTCGCGATGATCGCGCGGCGCAAGGGGTACCGGGTGGCGGTCGTCATGCCGGACAACGCGACGCAGGAGCGCCGCCAGCTGCTCGCGCTCTTCGGCGCGGAGATCATCGACTCGCCCGGCGAGCGGGGATCGAACGGCGCCGTGGAGCTCGCGAAGCGCCTGGTCGCGCAGGACGACCGGTTCGTCATGCCGTACCAGTACGGCAACCCCGCCAATCCCATGGCGCACTTCGAGGGAACCGCGGAGGAGATCATCGCCGACTGCCCCGAGGTGGACGTCTTCGTGGCCGGTCTCGGCACGGGCGGCACCCTGACCGGGGTCGGGCGGCGCCTGCGCCGGCACAACCCCGACGTGCGCATCGTCGCCGCCGAGCCGATGCCGGGCGAGAACGTCCAGGGCCTGCGCTCGCTCGACGAGGGGTTCGTCCCGGAGGTCTTCGACCCGTCCATCCTCGACGCGAAGTACCTGGTCTCGAACGCGGACGCCATCCAGGCGCTGCGCGCGCTGACCGAACGGGAGGGGATCTTCGCCGGCGTCTCGTCCGGGGCGGCGCTGGTGGCGGCATCCCGGGCCGCCGCCGGCATGGCGCACGGCACCGTCGTGGTGCTCCTCGCGGACGGCGGCTGGAAGTACCTCTCGGGCGGGATCTGGACGCGCGACCTGGACGAGATGGAGGCCGACCTCGAGTCGCGCAGCTGGTGGTGAGCGCCGATCCCGCCCGGGTGCCCGGCGATACGGGTCCGGCCCGCCTTCCCGGGCGCCTGCGCGACGAGATGGTCGCGTGGGCGCGCCGCGCGGTCCCCGACGAGGCGTGCGGGATCATCTCCGCCGACCGGCTGCACGCCGACGGGGGGGTGGCGTCGCGGTTCCACGGCCTGACGAACGCGGCCGCGTCCCCGTACCGGTACCTGATCGACCCGGCCGAGCAGCTGCGCGTGATGCTCGAGCTCGACGACGCCGACCGGGTCGTGTGGGGGATCTTCCACTCGCACGTCCGGACCGCCGCCGTCCCGTCGCCGACCGACGTCGAGCTGGCGTACTACCCCGACGCCCTGTACGTGCTGTGCTCGCTCGCCGACCCCGACTCGCCCGACGTGCGGGCGTGGCGGATCCTGGACGGGGCGGTCGCCGAGGTCCCGGTCGAGGCCTCGGGCGACTGACGCGCCCGTGCGTCCGGTGGCCGGACGGCAGGCGGCCGGTGCGCCCCGGCCGGTCGCTCCCCGCCGGAACGTGGCATCCTCAGGGGGTTGAGCCTGCTGGCATGAGGCATGTCGGCGCTCGCTTCCGTGGCAGAGGTCCCTCCACGTGAGCCGTCAGCGTGTCGTCATCATGGGTGCCGCCGGTCGCGACTTCCATGACTTCAACGTCGCCTACCGCGACGATCCCGACGTCGAGGTGGTGGCCTTCACGGCCACCCAGATCCCCGGCATCGACGATCGGCGCTACCCGCCGGAGCTGGCGGGCGCGCTGTACCCGAACGGCATCCCGATCGTCCCCGAATCCGATCTCGAGCGGCTGATCCGCGACGAGCGTGTCGACACCGTCGTCTTCGCCTACAGCGACGTGGCGCACGAGCACGTCATGCACAGCGCGTCGCGGGTGCTCGCCGAGGGCGCCGACTTCGAGCTGCTCGGACCCGCCCGGACGATGGTCGAGAGCACGAAGCCCGTCGTCGCGGTGTGCGCGGTCCGGACCGGCTCGGGCAAGAGCCAGACCACGCGCCGCGTCGCCGCGATCCTCGACGAGCTGGGCCTGCGCCCGGTCGTCGTGCGTCACCCCATGCCCTACGGCGACCTGGCCGCCCAGAAGGTGCAGCGGTTCGCCGAGTACGCGGACCTCGACCGGCACCGCACGACGATCGAGGAGCGCGAGGAGTACGAGCCGCACCTCGACGCCGGTCACGTCGTCTACGCGGGCGTCGACTACGGCGCGATCCTGCGGCAGGCGGAGCAGGAGGCCGACGTCGTCCTCTGGGACGGCGGGAACAACGACTTCTCGTTCTACCGGCCCGACCTGACGATCGTCGTGGCCGACCCGCTCCGCGCGGGCGACGAGCTCCGCTACCACCCGGGCGAGACGAACCTCCGGATGGCCGACGTGGTCGTGATCAACAAGATCGACTCGGCCAGCCCGGAGCAGCTCGAGACGCTCCGCGAGCACATCGCGCGCGTCAACCCCGATGCCGCGGTGATCGAGGCGCGCTCGACGCTCGCGCTCGAGGGCGGGGAGATCGCGGGCAGGCGCGTCATCGTCGTCGAGGACGGGCCGACCCTCACCCACGGCGGCATGACGTACGGTGCCGGCGTCGTCGCCTCACGCCGCTTCGGCGCGGAGCTCGTCGATCCGCGGCCGTACGCGGTGGGCAGCATCCGGGCGACGCTCGACCGCTACCCGGCCCTCCAGCCGCTCCTGCCGGCGATGGGTTACGGCGACCAGCAGATCCGCGAGCTCGAGGCGACCCTCAACGCGGTCAAGGCCGACCTGGTGCTCTCCGCCACGCCGATCGACCTGCGCCGCGTGCTGACGGTCGACAAGCCGATCGTGCGGGTGCGCTACGAGCTCGACGAGGCAAGCGGGCCGTCGCTGCGGAGCCTGATCGAGCGTGCCGTGCGCCGGGAGCCGGCGACCGCGTAACCGAGGCTGGACCTTTGCGAACAGGCGGCCGGCCCGTTTGGGCCGGCCGCCTGCACCGTCCGGCACGCCGCCGGCGGACGGCGTACGCTCGGCCCCGCCGATCCGTTTCCGCAGGCGGCCGCGCGCCGCCGCCCTGAAGGTGGAGTTCGACCGATGCCCGGAACCGCCGAACCGACCGGTGGCGCCCATGCCACGACCCCGGCGACGACGCGTCACTACCTCACCGTCGCGTCGCTGACGCCCGACGAGTTCGCCCGCCTCATCTCGCTCGCTCGCCGGATGAAGGCGAACCCCGCGCCCTGGCGCGACGCGATCCCCGCCGGGAAGCTCGCGCTGCTGTTCGACAAGCCGTCGACGCGGACGCGGGTCAGCTTCGAGGCCGCGGGCGTCAACCTCGGGATGCACCCCATGATGCTGCGGCCGGACGAGCTGCAGATCGGGCGCGGCGAGCCGCCGCAGGACACGGCGCGCGTCCTCTCGCGCATGGTCGACGCGATTGCCTGGCGCACGTTCTCCCAGGCGAAGATGGAGGCGTTCGCCGCATACGCGACGATCCCGGTCATCAATGCCCTGACCGACGAGCACCATCCGTGCCAGGCCCTGGCCGACCTGATGACGATCGAGGAGTCGGTCGGGTCGCTGGCCGGACGACGCCTGGCCTACGTCGGCGACGGCAACAACGTGGCGCACTCGCTGATCGAGGCCGCCGCCCTCGCCGGGATGGATCTCGCGCTGGCCACCCCGGAGGGGTACGAGCCCGACGCGACGATCCTGTCCATGGCACGGGCACGCGCTGCGGAGACGGGCGGCAGCATCGAGGTCGTGCGCGCGCCGAACGAGGCCGTCCGCGGTGCGGATGCGGTCTACACGGACGTGTGGACGTCGATGGGGGAGGAGCAGGAGCGCGAGGCGCGGCTCCGCGCGTTCCAGGGCTACGTGGTGACGCCCCGGCTCATGGAACTGGCGGCCCCGGAGGCGATCTTCCTCCATTGCCTGCCCGCCCACCGCGGGGAGGAGGTCGAGGAGTCCGTGATCGAGGGTCGCTGGTCGCGCGTGTGGGACGAGGCGGAGAACCGCCTCTGGACCGAGCAGGCCGTGCTCTACGCGCTCATCACGGGCGACTGGAGCGGCGAGCGCTGACGCCGGCGGGCGCCGGCGCTGCTGCCTTCGCGCGGGTCAGTCCTGGACGTCGAGCCAGCGACCCGCGAGATAGAGGACGGCGGCCTGCTCGAGGTTCCACGCGCTGCAGGCGCGCTCCGTGCATCGCTCCGTCCCCGGGGCACACGAGAACTCGCAGTAGCGCGAGATCCGGTCGAGCATCGCGAACGCGGCATCCACGCCGGACGGCGTCCAGTCGTCGGGTTCCGCCGGCAGGCGCGGCGCGGTGAGCGGGTCGGTCGAGTTGGGGGCGGTCAGCATCTGGTCCTCCAGGGTAGGGGGCCAGCGTAGGCCGCTCACGGTCGCGGAGGGCAGGGTCGTTCGGCCCTACGCTCCCGAGGGGGTCCCGACGCGCGGTGCGTCTCGTGCTCGCTCGCGCGCGGCCGCCCACGGTGGCCGGCCACAGTCGATAGGTGGCCGCAGCCCTCCCGCGGCTCTCCCGACGTGGCGTCTGCAAGGTCGAACCCTGCACGCTCATCCTTCCAGCCGCGCGTCCCCGGTCGTTTCGACCCGCTGGAGGAGACAGGCATGCAGCTGATCACCCAGGTCTACGAGCCGATCGCCGTGCTGGCGGTCCTGGTCCTGCTCGCCGGCCTGGCCGCGTGGGCTCGCGATGCGAGGGCGCGCGACCCGCTCGTCGATCATGCCCGCCGCGTGGCGCGGGTGCGGCGCTTCGCTGCCGCCGGCAGGCGCGCCGAGGCGCGCGTCGCAGGCGACGCAGGGTCGCGGGCACCATCTGCGCGAGGCGGCCGCACGGCGGACGGAACCGCCGCCTGGTCGTTCGAGGACGCGGTCCGGGTCTCTGCCGTCCGTCTCGGCCGATCCCTCGTCGCGCTGGACGGGCTGGCACGCGTGCTCCTGGTCCGCGCCCGTCCCCGCGTCGCGGCGAGCACGTCGTCGGCGGCGGCGGCCGGCCGACGCGCCTGGACGTCCGGCACCGCCATGGCGGTGCAGCGTTCGCGCGCGGCAGGCGTCGAGCTTGCCCGGGCGGCGGACACGGCGGCGCGCGAGACCGCCACGATCGCGCGCGAGACCGCCACGATCGCCCGATCGGCCCGTGCGACGGCGAGCGCGAAGCTGGCGAGTGCCGCGGGGATCGACGCGGTTGAGAGCCGACCGGTGGCGGGCGCGCGTCGTGGCGCCGGAGCCGTGCCGCAGGTCGTGCGGGGGGCGGGAGGCGGCAGGCCGGCACCGCGGGGCATCCGGCTTCCGACCGGGGCCGAGATCGAGGCAACGATCCGGGACGCCGAGGATGCATGGCGCAGCCGCCTCCGGGCGACCTCCGCCCGAAGCGCCCGTGACCGCTACCCCACGACCCTCGTGCCGCCGGGCGAGGACCCGATCACCGGCATCGGACGGCGGGCGGAGGACGGCCGGACGGGGGTGCCGCCCACGTCCGCGAGCACGGCCGGGCACGCCGACCGCCCTCGGTAGCGGCGGCCACCGTCAGTCGCGCCCGTCGCGCCGGCAGGCCCGGCCGTCCAGGTCGGCAGGGCCGGCGACCTATCCGGGGGCCCCGCCCGTCCCCGGCCGCGGCAGCAGGTCGAGCATCGGATGCACGTGCTGCACGTCGCACGTGTACCCGAGGCAGGGGACGCCGAGCAG
>JAJYGK010000158.1 GCA_021790715.1 Chloroflexota bacterium | reverse complement strand
GGGTGCGCAGGCGCGCATCCGCGCACAGGAGTTAGAAAGATGACTTACACGGGACAGACCACGATGGAAACACGAGCGGTGCAAACGGGGGCGGGGGAGATGTTCGACGCACGGCTGGGCAATGCGATCACGGGGATCCTGGTGACGAGCCGCATCGAGGCGCTGCGCGACGAGGCCCGATGCGAGCGACTCGCGCGCGAGGCCGGGCGGCAGCGCCTGTCCGTGCGCATGCGCGCGGGCCTGGCGATCGTCGCGGCCGGCATGGCGCTCGCCGGGGAGCGGGACGGCAGCCTCCGGCACGGCACCGGCGGCGCGTCGAGCCCGGCGCACTGATGGGTCGCCGGGTCGCGGTGCGGGGCCGTTCGGTCCGGCGGTGCCGGATGCGCGTGTTGCGAAGCCGGTCCGGTCGGCACTTCCGGCCGCGATGGCAGCCGGTATCCTGCTTCGCGTGAAGACTCTCCCGGTCCTCCCGACCCGGCGCGCCGACGGTGTCGTCGAGGTGCCCTGGCGCGGCGCAGAGCTGTTGGCCAATCCGCTGCTGAACAAGGATCTCGCGTTCGACGACGAGGAGCGTGCCGAGCTCGGCCTGCGAGGCCTGCTGCCGCCGAAGGTGCGCACCATCGAAGAGCAGGTCGCCCTCGAACTCGAGCACGTGCGCCGGAAGGCGGACGATCTCGAGCAGTACATCGGCCTCGCCGCCCTGCAGGATCGCAACGAGACGCTCTTCTACCGGCTCCTCGTGGAGAACATCGAGGAGTTCATGCCCATCGTGTACACGCCGACGGTGGGCCGTGCGTGCCAGCAGTTCAGCCACGTGGTTCGCCGCGTCCGGGGGCTGTGGATCACCCCCGACGATTCCGGGCGGATCTCGGACCTGCTCCGCAACGCCCGCCACGACGACATCCGCCTGATCGTGGCCACGGACAACGAGCGCATCCTGGGCCTGGGCGACCAGGGCGCCGGCGGGATGGGCATCCCGGTCGGCAAGCTGGCGCTGTACACGGCCGGGGCGGGGATCCATCCGTCGCTCACGCTGCCCATCTCGCTGGACGTGGGCACGGACAACGCCGCGCTCCTCAACGATCCGCTCTACATGGGCTACAGGCACCCGCGCCTGCGGGGCGATGCCTACGAGGAGTTCATCGAGGAGTTCGTCGAGGCCGTCAACGTCGTCTTCCCCCACGCACTCCTGCAGTGGGAGGACTTCAAGCAGCACAACGCGATCCGCATCCTGGACCGCTTCCGCCATCGCGTCGCCAGCTTCAACGACGACATCCAGGGCACCGCCGGCGTCATCCTCGCCGGCCTCTTCGCCTCGCTCCGCGTCCTCGGCGAGCCCCTCCATCGACAGCGCATCGTGTTCCTCGGGTCCGGGGCGGCCGGGGTCGGGATCGCCAGGCTCGTGCGCGTCGCGATGCAGCGCGAGGGCGCCGACGACGCGACGATCGCCCGCTCGATCGTGATGCTCGACACACACGGCCTGGTGTACGCGGGGCGAACCCCGCTGGACGCGGACAAGCTCGAGTTCGCGCTCTCGCCCGAGGTGATGGCATTCCACGGCTTCGAGGGCGACGCCCTGTACGACCTCGAGGCCGTGATCCGGCAGGTGCATCCCACGATGCTGATCGGCACGTGCGGCACGCCCGGGTCGTTCACCGAGAGTGCGCTCCGCGAGATGGCGCGTCACGTGCCCACGCCCGTCGTGCTGCCGCTGTCCAACCCGACCTCGAAGTCGGAGGCGCTGCCCGAGGACGTGCTCCGCTGGACGGACGGCCGCGCGCTGGTCGCCACCGGCAGCCCGTTCCCGCCCGTGGAGATCGGCGGCCGGGTCCGCCTGGTCGGCCAGGCGAACAACGTCTTCGTCTTCCCCGGCGTGGGTCTCGGCGCGATCGTCGGCGAGGCGCACGAGGTGACCGACGAGATGTTCCTCGTGGCCGCGCACACCCTCGCCGACATGGTCTCGGATGAGCGGCTCGCCGCCGGCGCGATCTACCCGCCCGTGTCGTCGCTGCGGGACGTGTCCCGCGCGATCGCGATCCGCGTCGTGTGCCAGGCGCGGGACTGCGGCGTCGGTCGCGGCCTGCACGACGAGCAGATCGCCCGGGCGGTGGACGAGGCGATGTGGTACCCGGCCTACCCGCACTACGTGCGCACGCGGGCGCCGTCCGCCGTCTGACGACGGCGCCGCGACGCGGCGTCAGGCCCGCAGGTAGCCCGTCAGGTCCTTCGCCCGCGGGTCGGGGCGCGGCTCGACCGGCAGGCTCGGGCTGCGCACCTCGTCGTCGCGCGCGAGGTGCATCCAGTCCATCAACTCGCGATTCACGATCAGCGTGCCCACGCGTCCGCGGTGCGCACGACCCTCGGTCGTGTACGAGATCCACGCCTCCGTCAGCGGCACCATGGGCCTGCGATGCCGCAGGCCGAGCAGCGGATCCGAGGTCGGCGGGCCGTGCAGGTACCCGCGGATGACATAGGGCCCGGTCGTGACGATGACCGGATGGCCGCGCGTGCGCCGGCGCCGCGCGGGGTTGCCGCGCGGACCGCTCGCGCGTACGGCGAGCAGGTCTTCCCGCCGCACCGTCAGCGAACGGAGCGGCACGGCATGGCCGTCCTCCAGGGATACGACCAGGACGTCGACCAGCGCCACCGAGTCGCTCTCGTTCAGCGCGTCGGTCAGGCGTTCCGCCTCGAGCCGCACGAACCCGAAGATCCGGCAATCCTCGGCGTAGGCGCCGAAATCCACCTCTGACCCGGCGACGGGCAGCTCGTCGGGTTCGGTCGGAACCGCCACGGACGGCGCCTCCGGGCGGAGCCGCGCGAGGAGACGCCCGATGTGCCCCCGGGCATCCGACTGGTCCGGTCCCACCATGCCTCAGCGCCTGGAACCGCCCGCCGCACGGGCCCGAGGGGCCCTGGAAGCGGCCGGCCTCGGCCGCGGATCGATCAGCAGACCCGGATCCTCCGCCGGCGGCCGGCGCGCGTACAGGTCGCAGAAGAGGTCGACGAGCTCCGGGTCGAACTGCACCTCGGCGTACCGTCGCAGCTCCTCGATCGCCGCCGCGTGCCCGATCGCCCGGCGGTAGGGCCGGTCACGCACCATCGCGTCGTATGCATCGGCGATCGCCACGATGCGGGCACCGAGCGGGATGTCGGTGCCGCGCAGCCCGTACGGGTACCCGTGGCCCGAGAAGTGCTCGTGGTGATGGAGGATGATGGCGCCGGCGTCGCCCAGCGTCATGACCCGCTCGATGATCGCCTGCCCGATCCGCGGATGCTGGACCACCTTCTGCCATTCGTCGGCCGAGAGCGGCCCGGGCTTCTCGAGGATCTGCCCCGGCACCGCGAGCTTCCCGACGTCGTGCAGGAGCGCGGCGACGCGGATGCGCTCGATCTCGGCGTCCGGGAGCCCGAGCTCGGTCGCCATGCGGACCGCGATGGCCGCGATCAGGGGCGAGGGCTGGCCGGCGTAGTGGGGCATGGGGGCGAGCACGGCGGAGAGCGCGGATTCAGCGGCCCGGCGAGCCTGGTCGCCCACGTCGGTGGCACGCTGGCGCGCCTCCTGCGAGATCGGTGCGCGGGGGATGCGCGCCGAATCGTCGTCCTCCTCGGCGAAGACGTACGTCTGGTTGCGCCCGAGGGACTTCGCCGCGTACATCGCGGCGTCCGCGTCGCGGAGCAGCTGGTCGATCCGCAGGCTGCGGCCCTGCCCGCCCGCGATGCCGATCGACACCGAAACGGTGATCTCCTCGTCCTCGCCCGCCCTGAAGCGCTGCTTCATGACCAGGGTCCGCAGCTTCTCCGCGACCATGGTCGCGTCCTCGGCGGTCGTCTCGGGGAGCACCACCACGAATTCCTCGCCTCCGTAGCGGCCGACGAAGTCGGTGCCGCGGGTGTGCTCGCGAAACACGTCCGCGACCCCGCGCAGGACCCGGTCGCCGGCCTCGTGTCCGTACGTGTCGTTGACCGCCTTGAAGTGGTCGAGATCGATGAAGGCGACGGCGAGCGGGCGGTTGTAGCGGGAGACGCGCTCGATCTCGGCGAACAGGTGCGCGAGCAGCGTGGGTCGGTTCGCCACGCGCGTCAGCCGGTCGGTCGTCGCCTCCTCGCGCGCCGACTGAAGGGCGTCGGCGACCCGCGCGAGCTGCGCTCCGAGCGGCGCCAGGAGCCCGAGCCGGCGTGCTTCGGGCAGCGCGGTGCCGCCGTCCTCGACGAGCGCCCCGACGGCCGTTTCCAGCGACCGGACCTGCGACCTGATCGGGATACCGCCGGCCACGATCCCGACGAAGATCCCGACCGCCGTCGAGGCGAGCATGGCCGCCGCCACGACATCGGCCTCCGAATACGCGACGATCGCAGCGATGGCAGCGAGCACCCCTGGCGCGATCGCCAGCGCCTCCCGTGGTCTGGGCATGGCAGCACCCTATCGTCCACTCGCGGTTGACGCAGGTCACCGAAAGTACCGGCGGCACAGTCTCATGGGGCCAATCGGACGGGCCGCCCGGCCGCGCGGCAGGCCCTGGGGCATACTGGCCGGCCATGGGATGCGCGACCGGCCACGCCACGACACGTGACGGCGTGGTGCTTCGTACCCGGCGCTGCACGCCTTCCGGCGCGAGCAGGGCCCGACTGCTGCTCGTCCACGGCCTCGCCGAGCATTCGGGCCGCTACGAGCACCCGGCCTCGCTGCTCGCCGACGGAGGGGTCGACGTGTCCACGTTCGACCTGCGTGGGTTCGGCGAATCGGGCGGCACGCGCGCCTACGTCGACCGCTGGGACGACTACCTCGACGATGTCGAGGAACGCCTGCGCGAGCTCCGCGATGGCCTGCCGGTGGTGCTGATGGGTCACTCGATGGGCGGGATCATCGCGCTCACGTACGCGCTCAGCGGCCGTCCCGCTCCCGATTTCCTCGTGCTCAGCGCGCCTGCCCTCGTCACGGGCACCCCGGCACCGCTCCGGATGGTCGCGCCGCTGCTCGCCCGTGCTGCCCCGCGCCTGCGGGTCCCGAACCCGATCCGCCCGGACCAGATCTCGTCGGATCCCGCCGTCGGTCGCGCGTACCTGGCCGATCCGCTGCTCGTCCCGCACACGACCGCACGGCTCGGTGCCGAGTTCTTCGCCGCCGGCGCGCGCGCCCGCCGCGGGCTCGCGCGACTCGCCGTCCCCACGCTCGTCACCCACGGCGGCGCGGATACGCTCGTCCCCACCGCGTGCACGGAGCCGCTCGCCCACGTGCCGGGCGTCGAGCGCCGCGTCTACCAGGACCTGCGGCACGAGACGCTCAACGAGCCTCGCGGCCCCGAGGTGGTGGCGGAGATCCTGGCGTGGCTGGACCGCCAGCTGGCGGCACGCGGGGCGGAGTCGTCGGCGGCGGGTTCCCGGCCATCCCCGGATGCGATCGGCTGACGGCCCGGCCAACCGGCGCTCCGGCTGACGATCCGATCGACCGGTGCGCCGCCGACGGGCGCGCCGGCATCGGCGTCAGGGCCGGCTGCGCCGCAGGAACGACGGGATGTCGATGTCGATCCCGGTCGGAAGGCCGTGCCGACGGTCCCCGCCGGCGTCGGGTGCCCCCGCGTCGTCCGTGTCGCGCGTGTCGGCCGTGAGCGGAGCGGGCGAAGCGGGCGCCGCGCGCGGCGCCCGGACGTCGGGGCGCACGCCGGGCGCTGATTCGGCGCGGGGCGCGGGCGCGGCCCGCTGAGCGACGGGACCTGCGCTTGCGTGCTCGCCCTCCCGCGTCATGTCGCGCAGCGCCGCGCGCGGGTCGCGCGTCACGTCCGGCAGGGCGGCACGCGGCT
>JAJYGK010000043.1 GCA_021790715.1 Chloroflexota bacterium | reverse complement strand
CGCTGCTCACGCGCGCCGGGTACCGCGGGTTCGCGCGGTACGGCACGTTCCTGGCGGCGGTCGTGGTCGCGGCCGGGGCGGCCGCCGACCTGCCCGAGTCCGTGCGGGGCGGTGCGCTCGTCGCGCTGCCGGTCGCCGGGGCGCTGCTGGCGGGTGCCGCGGCCCTGTGGCTGCCCGACCCGCGCGACGGGCTCGCGGCCTGGGTCGCGACCGTGTTCGGTGCGGCGTACGTCGGCCTGCTGGGCTTCGCGCTGCTGCTGCTCAACATCGCGCCGCCGCTCGGTGCCGGCGCCGCCCTTGCGGGACTGGGCCCGGGACGCGGCTGGCTGCTGCTGCTGATCGCCGGCGTCTGGTCGTACGACTCGTTCGCGTACGCCTTCGGTCGCGCGTTCGGGCGTCGCCGCTTCCTGCAGCACATCTCGCCCTCGAAGACGTACGCCGGTCTCGCCGGCGGGCTGGCCGGCGCGGTCGTCGTGACGGGACTGGTCCTGGCCGGTCTCGGCCGCTCGCCGCTCGAGGGGATCCCGGTCGGCCTGCTGGTGGGGATCGCGGCCCAGGCCGGCGATCTCGCGGAGTCGATGCTGAAGCGCGCCGCCGATGCGAAGGATTCCGGGAACCTGATCCCGGGCCACGGCGGCATGCTCGATCGCGTCGACTCGTTCCTGTTCGCGGCCCCCGTCCTCGCCGCGTACGTCGTGCTGGTGCCCCGGTGACCGGCGGCCGGATCCGCGTCGCGCTGCTGGGCTCGACCGGCTCGATCGGGCGTCAGTCGGTCGACGTCCTGGGCGGCCTGCGCGACCGGTTCGAGGTCGTGGCGCTGGCGACGGGGCACGATCGTGCGACGCTCGAGGAGCAGGCCGCGGCGCTGCGGCCCGCGGTGGTCGCGCTCGCCGACCCCTCCGCCCGGGAGGGGCTCCGCCTGCCGGACGGGGTGGCGGTCGACGATTCGCCCGACGCGCTCGAACACCTCGCCGCCCGCGACGACGTCGACCTCGTGATCGTGGCCACGGGCGGCGTCGTCAGCCTGCGTCCCGTGATCGCCGCCCTGCGCGCCGGGCACGTGGTGGCGACCGCGAACAAGGAGACGCTCGTCAGCGGCGGCCACCTCGTGATGCCGCTGGCCCGGGCACTGGCGGCACGGGCGGACCCGTCGGCCGACGCGGCCGGACGGCTCGCCTGGCTCCGGCCCATCGACTCGGAGCATTCGGCGATCTGGCAGTGCATGGCCGGGGAGCCGGCGGCGTCGATCGCCCGGATCTGGCTGACCGCGTCCGGCGGGCCGTTCCGGTCGCTGCCCGCCGCCGAGCTCGCACGCGTCACGCCGGCGATGGCGCTGGCCCACCCGACCTGGCGCATGGGCGCCAAGATCACCATCGATTCCGCAACACTCATGAACAAGGGACTGGAGGTCATCGAGGCGGACCGGCTGTACGATGTGGGCCTCGCACGGATCTCCGTCGTGATCCACCCGCAGAGCGTCATCCACTCCGCCGTGGAGTTCGTGGACGGATCCGTCAAGGCCCAACTCGGACACCCGGACATGCGCATTCCCATCCAGTACGCACTGACCTTCCCGGAGCGGCGGGCGTCGCCCGCGCCCCGTCTCGGGCTGGCGGACCTGGGGACCCTCGACTTCGAGGCCCCCGACGAGGCCCGTTTCCCGGCGCTGCGCACGGCTCGCGAGGCCGGCGCGGCGGGCGCGCGCGCCAGCGCCGCGCTGATCTCGGCCGACGAGATCGCGGTCCGCCGCTTCCTGGGCGGCTCGCTCGACTTCCCCGGCATCCATGCGCTGGTGGCCGCCGCGGTCGAACGGTTCGGCAGCGGGCCGGCCCCCGACCTCGACGAGCTGGTGGCGCTCGACGTCGCGGTGCGTGCCTGGTGCGAGCGCGGGGCGACCGCATGAGCGGGCTCCTGAACCTCAACGGGCTCCTCAACTCCGGCGTCACCCTGGTCGTCTTCCTCGCGATCCTCGTCGGGCTGGTGGTCGCGCACGAGTTCGGTCACTTCATCGTGGCGCGCCTGGCCGGGGTCCGGGTCCACGAGTTCGGGATCGGCTTCCCGCCGCGGGCCGCGCGGCTGGGCAGCGACGGCGAGACGGAATACACGCTGAACTGGCTGCCGATCGGCGGCTTCGTGCGCCTGGAGGGCGAGGACGGCGGAAGCGACGATCCGCGCAGCTTCGGGCGCAAGTCGCTGCCGGTCCGCGTCGCGATCCTGCTGGCGGGCGTCTTCATGAACCTGCTGGTCGCCCTCGTGATCTTCGTGGTGATCGCGGCGGCCCTCGAGCCGAACGCCGACGCGCAGGTGGAGACCGTCTCGCCGGGCTCGCCGGCCGCCTCCATCGGGCTCGTGCCCGGGGACGTGATCACGGCCATCGACGGGCACACCTTCCCGTACTTCGACGGCGAGGCCCCGACGTCCTACACGCTGGCTCACGCGGGCGATCGCGTCTCGCTCGCGATCCGCACCCCGAGCGGGTCGACGCGCCAGCTGACGGTGACGCTCAACGGCCAGGCGGCGGTGGACGCCGGCAAGGGAGCGCTCGGCATCACCGCGCGGATCGTGCCCGGCTCGATCGTGCAGCGCTCGCCGGTGCAGGCGATCCAGGTGGGGGCCGATCGCACCGTGCAGGCGTGCGGGCTGATCGTGGGGGCGCTCGGGCAGCTGGTGACGTCCATCGCCCGCAACCCGGGAGCGGCGCCGCCCGTGAGCGGTCCGATCGGGATCGCGGAGACCGTCGGCACCGTCCGGACGGAGGCGCCGCCCGTCGTCCTGCTGTGGCTGATCGGGCTGCTCTCCGCGAACCTGGCGATCGTCAACGTGCTGCCGTTCCCGCCGCTCGACGGGGGCCGCATCGTGGTCTCCGTGCTCCAGTCGGCGACCCGCAACCGGATCAGCGCGAGCCTGGAAAGCGCGACGTATTTCGTGGGCTTCATGCTGCTGTTCGGGTTCCTGATCTGGGTGAGCTACTTCGACCTCGTCAGGGGAGGGGCGGGCTCGTGACCCGTCGCGCGACCACCACCGTGATGGTCGGAGCCGTCCCCGTGGGGTCGCGCTGGCCGGTCGTCGTGCAGTCCATGACCAACACGGACACGGCCGATCCGGACGCGACCGCGCTGCAGGTCGCCTCGCTCGCGCACGCCGGCAGCGAGCTCGTCCGGGTCACCGTCAACACGGAGGCGGCCGCGGCGGCGGTGCCCGAGATGGTCCGCAAGGTCCGCGGGCTCGGGATCGGGGTGCCGATCGTCGGCGACTTCCACTACAACGGACACCAGCTCCTGGTGGAGTACCCGGAGATGGCGCGGACACTCGACAAGTACCGCATCAACCCGGGGAACGTGGGCGCGCGCGAGCACCACGACGAGCGCTTCGCCACGATCGTGCGGGTCGCGATCGAGAACGACCGGCCCGTCCGCATCGGCGTGAACTGGGGTTCGCTCGACCAGGCCCTCCTGACCGAGCTCATGGACGCCAACGCCGGCCGCGCGGCGCCGGCCAGCGCGCGCGACGTGATGATCGAGGCGATGGTCGAGTCGGCCCTGCGGAGCGCGGAGCTCGCCGAGGCGACCGGGCTGGCCCACGACCGGATCATCCTCTCGGCCAAGGTCTCCGGCGTCTCCGACCTGGTCGACGTCTACCGCCGCCTCGCCGCCCGCTGCGACTACCCGCTCCACCTGGGCCTCACGGAGGCCGGCATGGGAACCCGGGGGATCGTCGCGTCGAGCGCCGCGCTCGCGATCCTGCTGCACGAGGGAATCGGCGACACGATCCGCGTCTCGATCACGCCCGAGCCGGGGGGCGACCGGGCGGAGGAGGTGCGGGTCGCCCAGCAGGTCCTCCAGTCGCTCGGCATGCGGCAGTTCCTGCCGCAGGTCTCGGCCTGCCCGGGCTGCGGGCGGACGACGAGCACGTTCTTCCAGCAGCTCGCGCAGGAGGTGCAGGGCTACCTGGCCGAGTCGATGCCGGCCTGGCGCGAGCGCTACCCGGGCGTCGAGGGGCTGCGGGTGGCGGTCATGGGCTGCGTCGTCAACGGGCCCGGCGAGTCGAAGCACGCCGACGTCGGGATCTCGCTGCCGGGCACCTTCGAGGAGCCGGTGGCGCCGGTGTACGTGGACGGCAGGCTGGCCACCACGCTGCGCGGCGACGGGCTGGTCGAGGAGTTCAAGGGGATCCTGGAGGGCTACGTCGAGCGGCGCTACGGACGCCGCGAGGAGCCGGTCCCGGCGCGATAGGCACTGCCGGCGACCGGCTGACGGCGGCACACGATGGGCACTGCCGGCGACCGGCCGGCACCGGCACCGGCGCCGCTCGCCGGCCGCTCCGTCCGGGCCCGCACCGGCGCGCTACCATAGGCGCCCGAGCGCGCCCTCGTCGCCGCGCATGCGCGGCATTCGGGCTCGGCTCGTGCCCAGCACCCGCTGCAGGCCAGCACCCGCTGCAGGAGGACCCGTGGCCAAGGACGGTTTCGTCACCGCGATCACCCGCCAGTCGGACGATTTCCCGGCCTGGTACAACGACGTCGTCCTGAAGGCCGAGCTCGCCTCGTACTCGCCGGTCCGCGGCTGCATGGTGATCCGCCCGTACGGCTACGCGATCTGGGAGTCGATGCGCGACGAGCTCGATCGCCACATCAAGGCGACCGGGCACAGCAACGTCTACTTCCCGCTGTTCGTGCCTCGCTCGCTCCTCGAGAAGGAGGCCGACCACGTCGAGGGCTTCAACCCGCAGGTGGCGTGGGTCACGCACGCCGGCGGCAAGGAGCTCGACGAGTGGCTCGCGATCCGCCCCACCAGCGAGGCGATCATCGCCGAGACGGTCCGCGACTGGATCCAGTCGTACCGCGACCTGCCCATGCTCATGAACCTGTGGAACAACGTCGTGCGCTGGGAGCTGCGCACGCGCCTGTTCCTGCGCACGGCCGAGTTCCTGTGGCAGGAGGCCCACACGTTCCATGCCACGGAGCAGGAGGCCCGGGACGAGGTCGACCTCGGCCTCGAGATCTACCGCAAAGTCTCGGAGGAATGGCTCGCGATCCCCGTCATCGCCGGCCGCAAGAGCGAGGGCGAGAAGTTCCCCGGCGCCGTCTACACGTACTCGATCGAGGCGATGATGCGCGACCGGAAGGCGCTGCAGGCGGGGACGAGCCACTACCTCGGCTCGAACTTCGCGGCCGCGGCCGGCATCACGTTCCTCGACCGCGACAACCAGCGCCGCCACCCGCACGGCACGTCATGGGGCTTCAGCACGCGCATGGTGGGCGCGACGATCATGGCGCACGGCGACGACGCGGGGCTCGTCCTGCCCCCCAACGTCGCCCCCGTGCAGGTCGTGGTGGTGCCGATCTTCCGCTCCGAGACGGATCGGGCGGCGGTGGCCGACGCGATCGAGCGCTTCGAGCTCGCCCTGCGCGCCACGCCGGAGGGACGGGCGGTCCGCCTCGAGGTCGACTGGCGCGACGAGTCGCCGGGCTTCAAGTACAACCACTGGGAGCTGCGCGGCGTGCCGTTCCGCATCGAGGTCGGGCCGCGCGACGTCGCGGCTCGGCAGGGCATGCTGGTCCGGCGCGTGGATCGCTCGCGCGAGGCCGTGCCCCTCGACCTGCTCGCCGGCGAGCTCCCGCTGCGGCTCCAGGGCTACCAGCAGGAGCTGTTCCAGCGCGCGCTCGCGTTCCGCGATGCGAACACCCACCACGTCGACGACTACGCCGAGTTCCGGCGCGTCAACGAGGAGGAGGGCGGGTTCATCTGGGCCCACTGGTGCGGCTCGCCCGAGTGCGAGGCACGGGTGAACCAGGAGAC
>JAJYGK010000193.1 GCA_021790715.1 Chloroflexota bacterium | reverse complement strand
TCTGCGGCTCGACGACCGCACGCTCCTGCGGCTGTTCCTGCGGCACCCGCTGGTGACGCAGATGACGACGGGCATGATCCACTGGCACGCGCTGCGGCTCTGGCTGCGGGGCGTACGCTTCCACCGGCACAGCGAGGTCACCCGATGACGTCCTCCTCCACATCGCTGCCCGTGCTCACGGCGCCCGACCGGATCCTCGGTCAGGTCGCGCGCCGGATCGGGCTGGCGGCAGCCCGCCGGATCCGGGTGGGTTGCCTCACGGTCATCCTGCCGGACGGCTCGCGGCACGTGTTCGGCGACCGAGCGTCCGAGCGGCGCGGCGAGATCCGGTTCCGCGACGAGGCCGCGCTCGTCCACATGCTGCTGCACGGGGAGACCGGTGGCGGCGAGGCGTACGTGGACGGGGGCTGGAGCAGCCCCGACCTGCCTGCCCTGCTGGAGCTTGCCGCGCTCAACCGCGAGGCGCTGTCGCTCTCGGCAGGCTGGTGGCGCGTTCCGGCGCAGCTGCGGCGGACGGTCGAGCACCGTGCGCGCCGGAACACGCCCGGTGGGAGCCGGCGCAACATCGCCGCCCATTACGACCTGGGAAACGACTTCTACCGTCTCTTCCTCGACGAGACACTGACCTACTCCTGCGCGGTGTTCGAGTCACCGGAGCAGTCGCTCGCAGACGCCCAGCGGAACAAGTACCGGCTCATCGCGCAGGGCGCCGGCCTCGCCCCCGGGATGCACGTCCTCGAGATCGGCTCCGGTTGGGGCGGCTTTGCGCTGTACGCCGCGGGAGAGCTGGGATGTCGTGTCACCAGCATCACCATCTCCCGCGAGCAGCTCGAGCTCGCGCGCGAGCGCGTCCGGGCGGCCGGCCTGCAGGACCGCGTGGACGTGCAGTTCCGCGACTACCGCGACATCGCGGGCACGTTCGACGCGATCGTGTCGATCGAGATGCTGGAGGCCGTTGGGGCCGAGTACTACCCGACGTTCTTCCGGGTCTGCGACGAGGCGCTGGTGCCCGGAGGCCGCCTCAGCCTGCAGACGATCGCGATGCGCCACGACGCCTACGAGTCGCAGCGCCGCGGTGCGAACTGGATCCAGCAGTACATCTTCCCCGGCGGCCTGCTGCCGTCGCTGACCGCGATCGAGCGGGCGACCGCCGGCAGCCACCTGCTGTTCGACGGTGTCCGGGACATCGCCGAGCACTACGTGCTGACCCTGCGCGCCTGGAGGACCCGCTTCCTCGAGAACGCAGACCGGGTGCGCGCCCTCGGCTTCGACGAGCGATTCATCCGGATGTGGGAGTACTACCTGTCCATCAGCGAGGCCGGCTTCGCGACCGGCCTGTCGCAGGACTACCAGATCGTCCTGGAGAAGCGGCGCGGCATCGCGGTCTGACCCAGGGCCGCAGCTCGCGTCCAGGCGGACGCGCACGCCGCGTCCGGCGATCCGGCCTCGACTCGCCATGCGATCCGGCCCGCCCGAGACCAATCCGCGGCCCGGGTTCGCCCGAACAGAAGTCGTCGGGAAGCCGACGGGCCGGCACCCCCCGGTCATGCACGCCAACGAGGAGTACCGCGCGACCATGAAGCACCGCATCTCTGTTCTTGCTGCCCTGGCCGTGGCCGGGGCTGTCTTGCTCGGGTCGGTCGGCGGCGCGGCCGCCGCCGATACCGCCAAGCTCCGCGTCCTGCACGCGTCACCCGACGCGCCCGCGGTGGACGTGTACGCAGACGGCAGCAAGGTCCTGAGCAACGTCCCATTCGGCACCATCTCGAGCTACCTGACCGTCCCGGCAGGCCCGCACCACCTCCAGGTCTTCGCCGCGGGCACCACGACCGGAGCCGTGATCGACGCCAACGTCACCCTCGACGCCGGCAAGGCCTACACGGTCGCGGCGACCAACGCGCTGTCGAAGATCGAGGCCCAGGTCATCGTCGATGACCCGATGCCCACCTCCGGCATGGCCCAGGTGCGCGCCGTGCACCTCTCGGCCGACGCGCCGGCGGTGGACGTCGCCCCGCGCGGATCGGCGGCCGACGGCGCCCTCGTGAAGGGTCTTGTCTACCCGAAGAACAGCGGCTACCTCGACCTGAAGCCCGGCGCGTACTCCCTCGACGTCCGCCTCGCCGGCACGACAACCGTTGCGCTCGCGCTTCCCAAGCTCGATCTGGCCGCGGGCACCAGCTACAGCGTCTTCGTGATCGGCTCGGCCGCCAGCCCGGCGGTCGGCGGTCACGGGCTGCAGGCCGTCGTCGCCGTGGACGCCACGGCCGCGGCGCCGGTCGCCACGGCAACCCCGTCGGCGTCATTGCCGCCGACCAGCAGCGCCTCCACCACCCCCGGCGCGTCGCCGGTCATCCCGGCCGCGCTGGCCGTGCTCGTCCTCGCGGCGCTCGGCCTCCTCGCCGGTACCCGGCTGTCGATGGTGCGCATCCGCGCGCGCGACTGACCCGACACCGCACTCCTCTCCGCGCGACGCCGGCCCGATCCCCCATCGGGCCGGCGTCGTCGTGTCCGGCGGCGGATCGAGGTCGTGCTCCTGGCCGGGTCGAGGCGGCCGGTCCCGCCAGGGCACTGCCCGCCGGCCGACCGAGCCGCGGTGGCACTCACCCCGTCTACACTCCCCCCATGCGGCCCCTTCGCGTCCTCGTGATCGCACGCTGGTACCCGGCCGTGGACGATCCGGTGCGCGGCTCGTTCGTGGCGGACCAGGTCGACGCCCTCGCGGCCTCCGGCATGATCGAGCCGACGGTGGTTTCCTTCGAGTTCGTCCGGCTGAACCGGGTTCTGGAGCGCCGCGAGCCCGAGCGCGAGGCCATCCATGCGCGTTTCCGGGTCCCGGCGCAGGACCGCGTCGATGCGCTCACACGGGGAGGGTGGCCGGCCGCCGTGCGAACGTGGTCCCATCTCGCGGGCGTGCCCGTGGCGCGCCTCCTGGTTGCGTCGGGACCGGAGGATTCTTCGGCCGCCGAGGGGGACGATCACCTCGCCGCGTTCGCCCCGTTCGTGGAGGGGCTGGCTGCACGCGGCGCCACGTTCGACCTGCTGCACGCGCACACCGGCTTTCCCGACGGCGAGCTGGCGGCGAGGGCGGCCGCGATGCTCGGGATCCCGTACGTGGTGACGGAGCATTCGTCCCGCACGGGCGCGCTGCTCGCCGACCCCGAGGTCCGCGGGCGGTACGCCGCGGTACTTGCCGGCGCGGCGCGGGTCGTCGTGGTCTCGGACGCGCTGGCGGCCGAGATCCGGGACGCGCTGCCGGAGATGGCGGCGCAGATGGACGAGCTGCTCGAGGTGGTCCCGAACACCGTCCCCGTGGAGCTCTTCCGCGCCCCCGCGCGGAGCCATCGCCGCCGGGGCGAGCTCCTGTACGTGGGCACGCGGAAGGCGGACAAGGGGATCGGCACGCTGCTCGAGGCATTCGCCCTGGCTCGGGCCGACGTCCCGGAACTCACGCTGCGCCTGGTCGGCCGCTCTCCCACCGCTGCCGACGAGGACGGCTGGAGGACGCGGGCCGCCGAGCTGGGCGTGGCCGAGGCGGTGGCGTTCGATCCGCCGGTCGACCGGGCCGGCGTGGCGGACGCGATGGCGCGGGCCGACCTGTTCGTGCACCCCAGCCGCCGCGAGACGTTCGGGATGGTGGCGGTCGAAGCACTCGCCTCCGGATTGCCGGTGGTCGCGACGCGGTCCGGCGGGGTGGACGGAATCCTGGGGCCCGAGCCGGACACGGTCGGCACGCTCGTGGCGACCGACGACCCGCGTGCGCTGGCCGACGGGATCCTCGAGACATGGGCACGCCGGGATGCCTTCGATCCGGCGGCACTCCGGGCCGGCGCCGAGGAGCGCTTCGCGGCTCCCGCGGTGGCCCGGCGGCTGATGGAGATCTACGAACGGGCCACGGACCGCTCCCCGCAGGAGGCGCCCGCCGGGACTCCCGGACCCGCGGAGGTAACCGGGCGCTCGGCGGTGCCACCCCCGGCCGTGCCGATCGTGATCGGCTTCAACCGCGTGCAGGCCGCCCGTCTGCTGGCGCCACTTCCCGGCGAACTCCTGGGCCAACTGACCCTGGTCACCACGGACGATCCGGGCGACCGGCCGCTCCCGGCGGGGATCGGCACGGTCGTGACGGCCGACCTCGACGCCGGCTACCAGGCGGCCCTGCGGGCGGCCCGACCGGCCCAGCAGCCGAAGGGCCTGATGGGCCGGGTGATCCATTTCGCGCGGGACCCCGGCGCCTCCGACCGGATCGCCGCGGTCCACGCCGACCGGCCCCGCTACCGCCTCGAGACGGCGCAGCGGCGCGTGATCGAGACGGTCCGGGCCGCGGCGGGGGGCGACTCCAGCCCCACCGTGCACCTCGAGGCGACCACACCCCCGGATCTCCTGTGCATCGACGGGTACGACATCCTGGCGGCGGGACCGGCGATCGACTCTGGTGTCGCGAGGCTCGCGCCGGGAGGAGTTCGCTGGCTCGCCGATCAGTGGGCGGCCGGGCTGCTCGCCTGAACGGGGCCCGTATCAGCGCTGCCCCCGCGCTCAGCGTGCCGCGAGTGACTCCAGCAGGCCGACGTAGCGTGCCGCCTCGCGCTCCCACGACAGTTCGCGGACGCGCTCGCCCGCGGCGGCCACGGCTGCCTCGCGACCCGGCGGGTCCGCGACGAGGTCCCGCACGGCAGTGGCCAGGGAGCCGGCATTGCCCGGCGCGAAGTAGCGGAGCGCGTCCGGCCCGAAGTAACGCTCCACCGTCGGGAGGCGCGACGCGATGACGGGCTTGCCCATCGCCGCGTACTCGAAGATCTTGGTGGAGAGGCTGAAGTCCGTGAACGCGTCCCGGCGCGTGGGTGCAAGCCCCACGTCCGCGTCGGCGATCCGGCCGGCAACCTCCTCGACCGGGATGCGCCCGTGGAAGCGGATCCGCTCTGCAATCCCGAGTTCGGCGGCGAGCGCGCGCAGCATCGACTCGGCGTCGCCGCGTCCGTACAGGTCGAGCGTGACGTCGATGGGGATGGCAGGCGAGGCGATCACTTCACCCTCGTCCACCCCGTGCGCGAGCAGCGCGACGGCCTCGAGCACGACATCGAGCTGGTAGAGCGGAGTCAGGGCGCCCGCGTAGACGAGGCGCAGGCAGCCATCCTCCATGAAACGCCGCCGGGGGTGCGCGGTCGGATCGAAGCGGTCGGTCCGCGGGCTGTTCAGGATGACCGTGACCCGGCCCCCGGGCACGCCCAGCGCCTCGAGGCGCTCGCGCAGCGCATCGTTGACGGTAAGGACGTGCGACGCGAAGGCGATCGAGACGCGTTCGGCGGCGAGGAGAGCCGCCCTGACCGCTCCCCGCGACGCGGCCGGGAAGCGGCTCCGGAAGAACTCCGGCATTGCCTCGTGCAGGTCGAGCACGATCGGCACGCCGTCGAGGCGCAGCGGCGCGAGCGCGAACACCAGGGGATCCGGCAGGGTCGCCACCTGGGCGACCTCGTAGCGGCGGCGGGCGTGCAGCCGCACAGCCGCGATCCCGGCACGGACGAAGAAGGCAGCGTACTCGACGATGTACGTGCCGAGACCCGCCCCCTGGTGGCGCTGGACGTCCACCCGGTGCACGTCGACTCCCTCGATCCGCTCGCGCGCCTTCGAGCCGGGCTTTCGGAGCGCGACGACATCCACCTCCCAGCCGGCGGCCGCGAGCGCCTCGCCCTGCCGCCGGAGCCGGGGGTCCTCCTCGTAGTAGGAGTGCGTGACGATCAGGATCCGGGGGTGCACGCCGGCGGAGGTCACGGCCGGCATGCTACCGCAGCCACCCCGGGAGCCGGGCCGGCGGCCCGCTACGAGGAGGCGACCTCGTCCA
>JAJYGK010000200.1 GCA_021790715.1 Chloroflexota bacterium | reverse complement strand
GGCTCGCTCACCTGACCAAGGAGGCACCCGTGGCACGAAGCCGCAGTGGAACCCGCGGTCGCCGCGGACCGCGCAAGCCGCCGCGCCGCCCGGACCAGATGACCGGATCGGGCGTCCAGGTCATCGAGCCGAGCGAGCGCGGCGCGATCGAGATCCCCGCGACCATCACCGTCCAGGAGCTCGCCGGCCTGCTCCGCGTCAATCCGGCGGACGTCATCCGGGAGCTCATCAAGAGCGGCATCTTCGCGACGATCAACCAGACCATCGACCGCGACACCGCCAGCCTCGTCGCCGAGGAGCTCGGCTACGAGGTCGCCGAGCCCTCGGCCGCACCCGCGCCCGCCGAGGAGGCGGGCGGCGAGGCCGCGCCGGCAGCGGCGGCGAAGGAGCCCCTCTGGGAGGAGGAGGATCCCTCCAAGCTCGTCGCGCGCGCCCCGATCGTGACCGTCATGGGCCACGTCGACCACGGCAAGACGAGCCTGCTCGACGCGATCCGCGCCACCAGCGTGGCCGCCGGCGAGCGCGGCGGCATCACCCAGCACATCGGTGCCAGCGAGGCCGTCAAGAACGGCAAGCGCATCGTGTTCCTCGATACCCCGGGCCACGAGGCGTTCACGGCCATGCGCGCCCGCGGCGCGAAGGTGACCGACATCGCGATCCTCGTCGTCGCCGCGGACGACGGCGTCATGCCGCAGACCATCGAGGCCATCGACCACATCCGGGCCGCGCGCGTGCCGATGATCGTGGCGCTCAACAAGATCGACAAGGCGGACGCGAACCCCGACCGGGTCAAGACCGAGCTCTCCGAGCACGGCGTGCTCATCGAGGAGTACGGCGGGGACACGCCGCTCGTGCCGGTCAGCGCGAAGCAGCGGACGGGGATCGACGACCTGCTGGAGATGATCCTGCTGGTCGCCGACCTGCAGGAGCTGCGCGCGAACCCCAGGCGGGCGGCGATCGGGACGGTCGTGGAGGCCGAGCTCGACAAGGGGCGCGGCCCCGTCGCGACCGTCCTCGTCCAGACCGGCACGCTGAAGGTCGGGGACACGGTCGTGGTCGGTGCCACGTTCGGGCGCGTCCGGGCCATGGAGAACAACGCGGGCGCCCGCGTGGCGAAGGCCGGCCCGTCGTCGGCCGTGGTCCTGCTCGGCCTGTCGGACGTGCCGGCAGCCGGGGATGTGCTGCAGGTGGTGGCGGACGAGCGGGCAGCCCGCGCGATCGTCGACCAGCGGCGGGCGCAGGCCGGCGCCAAGGCGGAGACCGGCGCGCGCGCAACCCTCGAGGACCTCTACCGGCAGATCCAGGCCGGCCAGACGCGGGAGCTGCGCATCGTCATCAAGGCCGACGTGCAGGGCTCCCTCGGTGCCATCACGCACGCGCTGGAGCAGGTGTCGACGGACGAGGTGCGGATCAACGTGATCCACACGGGCACCGGCGACATCACCGACAACGACATCCTGCTCGCCTCGGCCTCCGACGCGATCGTGGTCGGCTTCAACACCAAGCTCGACCCGCAGGCCCGGCGCACCGCCGAGGCCGAGGGCGTCGACGTCCGGCTGTACGACATCATCTACAAGCTGACCGACGACATCGAGGCCGCCCTCAAGGGCATGCTCGAGCCGGAGGTCGTGGAGGTCGTCGAGGGCCGTGCCGAGGTCCGACAGGTCTTCCGGGTCGGGCGCGGCGGGCAGCTGGTCTTCGGCTGCTACGTCACCGACGGGCGGATCGTCCGCGGCGGCGCGCGCGTCTACCGGAGCGGCCGCGTCTTCGTGACCGACCGGATCGACTCCCTGCGCCGCTTCCGCGACGACGTCCGGAGGTCGCGTCCGGCTTCGAGTGCGGCATCGGCCTCGCGGGCCACCCGGAGCTGCAGGAGGGCGACGTGATCGAGTGCTTCACGCAGCAGACGGTGTCGCGGGCGCCGAGCGCCTGACCCGCGTCCTCCGTCGCTCGAGCACGTCCAGGGGGACCGCCATGACCGAGCGCACGGCGCGCGTCGACCAGCTGCTCCGCGAGGAGATCAGCCGGATCGTCGCGCGCGAGGTGCAGGACCCGCGCATCGGTTTCGCCACGGTGACGCGTGTCGAGACGTCGCCGGACCTGCGGCATGCGCGCGTCTGGGTCTCGGTCATCGGGCAGCCCGAGGAGCGCCGGACGACGCTCCGCGCGCTCGCCCGGGCGATGCCCTTCGTGCGGCACGAGCTCGGCGTGCTTCGCCTGCGGCGGATCCCGGAGCTGCACCTCGAGTTCGACGACAGCGTCGAGCGGGGCACGCGCGTGCTGCAGATCCTCGACGAGCTGGAGGCCGGCCGCGAGCCGTCGCTGCCGGAACCGGGCGAGACGCTGCCCACGCCGAAGCCGGCGCACCTGGAGCCCGGGCCGGGGGAAGCCGGGCCGGGGGAAGCCGCGGGGCCGGAGGAGGGGATCGGCGACGCCGGGCGCCCCGTCGATCGGGGGGGCCCGGCCGGCCGCGGGCGACGCGGCGAGCGGGGGCGGCCCGGCCCTGCAGGGCGCACCGGCGGATCGGCACGCGCGGGCGATCGGCACCGTGGGCACGGGACGGGCCGCGCCGGCGGCTTCCGTTCGGGCGGATCGCGATGAGCGCCCCGGGCGGGATGGGACCCGTGGCGGCGCCCGATGCCGGGTCCTCGCTCACGCCGGCCGACCTGGCGGCGGTCCCGGCCGAGGTCGTTGAGCGGCTGCGCGCTGCGCGCCGCGTCCTGACCATCTGCCACGAGAACCCGGAGGCCGATGCGCTGGGCTCGGCGCTTGCGCTCGCGCTGGCTGTCGAGGCGCTCGGCGGTCGCGCGACCCCGGTGTGCGCGGACCCGGTGCCCGAGCTGTACGACTTCATGCCCCGGATCGACCGCTTCCGCACCGCCCCGGATCCCGACCTCGACTACGACCTGGTCGTCGTGTCCGACTGCGGCGAGCTCGCGCGCGTCGGTCCCGTGCTCCAGTCCCACGCCGACCTGTTCGCCCGCCTGCCGGTCGTGAACATCGACCACCACAAGTCGAACCCGCGCTTCGGGCTCGTGAACTGGGTCGACCCCGCGGCGTCCGCGGCCTCCGAGATGGTGACGCTGCTGCTCCCCGCGATGGGGGTGCCGCTCGACGCCGCCGGCGGTGCGGTCGCCGACGTGCTGCTGGCCGGCCTCGTGATGGACACCGCGACGTTCCAGCATCCGAACGTGACCCCGCGCACGCTGCGCGTGGCCGCGGAGCTCGTCCGTGCCGGCGCCCCGCTGGCCGACACCTCCCGGCTGCTCTACCGGACCAAGCCGGAATCCCAGCTCAGGCTCTTCGGGCGCGTCCTGGCGCGCCTCCAGTCCGAGCTCGACGGGCGCCTCGTCTGGTCCACGCTCCTGCTCGCCGACCTCGCGGAGACGGGATCGCCCCCGGCCCACTCGGAGGGGATCATCGACCTGCTGAGCCAGGCCAGGGAGGGCGAGATCGAGCTGCTCTTCAAGGAGCAGCTCGGCGAGACCCGCGTCAGCATCCGGACACGCGAGGGCGGACCGGACGCGACCGTGCTCGCCGCGCACTGGGATGGGGGCGGCCACGCGCGAGCATCCGGCGCGACGGTGCCGCTGCCGCTCGACCGTGCGATCCCGGAGGTGCTGGCGATCGCCCGGCGCATGCTGGGCGACGGGGCCGCGGCGTGACCGGCACCGGACCGCCTCGCCCGGGGCGGGAAGCGGCGGCCAGCCCGTCGGGCCGGGAGGCGGGGCTTGAGGCGACGGCGCGCGCCTCGGACCGGCAGGGCCGCCGGGGCGACCGGGGATCGGGACGCGGGCTCTCCGGGGTCCTCGTCGTCGCGAAGCCGGCGGGACCGACGTCCCACGACGTGGTTGCCCTGGTGCGGCGCCTGTCCGGCGCGCGGCGGGTCGGCCACGGCGGCACGCTCGATCCGTTCGCCTCGGGGGTGCTCCCGGTCTTCGTGGGGAGCGCGACGCGCATGGCGGAGTACCACCTCCACGATGCGAAGGCGTACCGCGCCGTCGCGTGCTTCGGCGCGACGTCCACGACCGACGACATCGAGGGCGAGCTGACCCCCGTCGGCGGACCGGCCCCGACCCGGGCCGACGTCGAGGCCGCGCTCGGCGCGTTCACCGGACCGATCGTGCAGCGGCCGCCGGCGTTCTCGGCCGTGAAGGTCGCGGGGCGGCGCGCGTACGAGCTGGCGCGGCGCGGGGAGCGGCCCGAGTTGCGCGACCGGGAGGTCGAGATCCACGAGCTCCGGCTGACGGACTGGGACGACGCCGATCCCGCCGCGCCGTGCGCGACGATCGAGGTGCGCTGCTCGGCAGGGACGTACGTGCGCGCGCTCGCGCGCGACCTGGGGGAGCGCCTCGGATGTGGGGCCTATCTCGCGGCGCTGACCAGGACCGCCAGTGGCCCGTTCCGGCTCGAGGACGCGACCGGCCTCGACGAGGTGCGGCGGCTCCTGGCCGACGGGGCGATCGAGCGCCGGCTGCTGCCACCCGACGCGGGCCTCGACGCGTACCCGGGCGTGACGCCGCCCGCGGCCGACCTCGAGGCCATCGTCCGCGGCCAGGTCGTCCGGCTGCGGACCGACGTGACGCCGGGCCCCGGCGACCTGGTCCGCGTGCTCGCGCCCGGGCGGGGCGTGATCGCGATGGCGCGCCTCCGCGACGGGCGCCTGCATCCCGACAAGGTCCTGCTCGGCGGTACGGACTGACGCCGCATGCAGGTCTTCCGCGATCTGGACGCGCTTCCCACCGGCGTCCGCCTGGCGGCCACCGTCGGCGTCTTCGACGGGCTCCATCGCGGCCACCTCCGACTGCTCGGGGAGCTGGTCCGGTCCGCGGAGCGCTGGCACGCCGCGCCGACGGTCGTCACGTTCGAGCCGCACCCGGACGCTGTCCTGCACGGGGCGCCACCGCCGCTCCTCTGCGATCCGGCCGAGCGCCTCGCGCGCCTCGCGCAGGCCGGCGTCGCGTACGCGGTGCTGCAGCGGTTCGACGCGGCCTTCGCGGCGCAGACGCCCGAGGTGTTCCTCGCCCGGCTCCGTTCCGGCCGGGAGCTGGCCGGGCTGGTCATGAGCCCGGAATCCGCCATCGGACGGGGGCGTGCCGGGACGCCGGAGCGGCTCCGCGAGCTGGGTGCCGCGGAGGGCTTCGCCGTCGACGTCATCGCGCCGGTCGATGGGGGCGGCGAGGCGATCTCCGCCAGCCGCATCCGCCAGGCGCTCGCCCGCGGGCGCATCGCCGAGGCGCGCCGGATGCTCGGCCGCGATCCCGCGGTCCTCGGCACGATCGTGCGCGGGGACGCGCGCGGGCGGCTGCTCGGCTTCCCGACGGCCAACCTCGCCTTCGACGCGACGGTGGCGCTCCCCGCCGACGGGATCTACGCCGTCGAGGTGTCGTGGGGCGGCCCGGACCCGCTGCACCCTGCCCGCATGGCCGGCGGCGTGGCGTCGCTCGGCGTGCGGCCGACGTTCGACGACGACGGCGCGCGCGTCCTCGAGGTCCACCTGTTCGACCTCGACGAGGAGCTCTACGGCGAGCGCATGCGGGTCGCGTTCGTGCGCCGCCAGCGCGCCGAGCGGCGGTTCGCGTCGGCGGAGGCCCTGATCGCGCAGATGGACCGGGACGCTGCGCGGGCGCGGGCACTCCTGTCGCGCCGCCGCCCGCGGCAGTCCGTGGCCGCGAGTTTGCCGCGCTCCCGGAGCGTTTGATACACTTCGCCGGTTGACAGTCGTGACATGAAGGTTCGGAGGACCGAGTGCCGCTCACGCGGGAGACCAAGGAAACGCTGATCAGCTCGTTCGCCGTGAACGAGGGCGACACGGGCTCGCCGGAGGTCCAGATCGC
>JAJYGK010000063.1 GCA_021790715.1 Chloroflexota bacterium | reverse complement strand
GCGGCCGGGGCGGGCTGGGCGGAAGACGGCCCCGGCGGCCCCGGATCCGTCGCGGCGCCGGCGCCCGGCCACGAGGTGCTCGGTCCCGTCCCCGCGTACGTTGCCCGGCGCGCGGGGCGGTGGCGCTTCCACGTGATCCTGCGCGGCCCCGACCCGCTGCGGGTGCTCGGCCGGGATCCCGGTCCGCCCTGGACCGTCGACGTGGACCCGGAGTCGCTGCTCTGAGCGGGACCGCGCGGAGCCGACCGCGCGGAGCCGGTCGCGCGGAGCCGATCGCGCGCCGCCGGGAGGCGGCCGAGGCCGCGGAGCGGCGATTCCGCTATCCTGCGGGCACCATGAGTGTGAAGCCCATCGTCCTCCTCGGCGATCCCCGGCTCCGCCTGAAGGGCGAGCCCGTCGACAGCTTCGGCAAGTACCTGCACGAGCTGCTCGACGACCTGACAGACACGATGCGTCACGCGCCCGGCGTGGGCCTGGCCGCCCCGCAGCTGGGCGTCGCGCTGCAGGCCTGCGTGGTCGAGGTCGAGGGGCAGCTCCACGAGTTGGTGAACCCGACGATCGTGCGCAGCAGCGGCGACGACCGCGACCTGGAGGGCTGCCTGAGCATCCCCGGGTACGCGGCCTACGTGACGCGCCGCGAGCGCATCTGGGTGGTGGCGC
Organism: Chloroflexota bacterium; assembly: GCA_021790715.1. GTDB lineage: Bacteria > Chloroflexota > Limnocylindria > Limnocylindrales > CSP1-4 > JAJYNJ01. The sequence continues at coordinate 5,271 of JAJYGK010000063.1, read as the reverse complement.
AGAACCGCCTCGGGCGCCGGATCAAGGTGGCCGGCGTGGGTTACCTGGCGCGTGCCATGCAGCACGAGATCGACCACCTGCACGGCAAGCTGTACATCGACTACCTGGCCTCGCTCGACGAACTGATCTCGGTCGGCGCGTCGGAGGAATCGGCCGAGGAGCAGCCCGAGGGCGCGGAGCTGCCGACGCTCGTCGGATGACTCGAGCCCGGCCGTCGCGGACCGGGCACGTGCGCCGCAGGAGGCGCGACCCGTGACGGACGGTTCGGGGCCCCGCGACCCGGTCTCACATGCCGAGCCGGCCGTCTTTCTCGGCGCCGGTTCGTTCGCCGTCCCGATCCTCGACGCCCTGGCGTCCGCGCCCGGGGTGCGGATCGTCGGGGTCGTCACCGCGCCGCCGCGGCCGGCGGGGAGGGGGGAGCGCCTGCGCCGTTCGCCGGTCGACATGCGCGCGGAGAGCCTCGGGCTCGGACCGGTCCTCCGGCCCCCGCGACTGCGGAGCGAGTCCGCGATCTCCGAGGTGCTCGCGCTGGGGGCGACGCTGCTCGTGCTGGCCGACTACGGGCAGATCGTCCCGGGGGCACTGCTGAGCGCTCCGGCGCACGGCGCGCTGAACCTCCACCCCTCGCTGCTGCCGAGACACCGCGGCGCGACGCCCGTCCCGGCCACGATCCTGGCTGGGGACCGGCAGGCGGGCGTCAGCCTGATGGTGATGGACGAGGGCCTCGACACCGGACCGCTGGTGGCGCAGGTCGCCGTCCCGCTCGACGGCACGGAGACGGCGCCGGAGCTGGAGGCGGCGCTCGCCGTCGAGGCGGCGGCGCTGCTTCGGGCCGCGCTCCCCGACTGGCTGGCGGGCCGCCTGGCGCCCCATCCGCAGCCGTCGCAGGGCGCGACGCTGACCCGTCCCCTCCGGCGGGAGCAGGGGCGCCTCGATCCGACCCGTGATGCCTCGTCGCTCGAGCGGCAGGTGCGCGCCTTCCAGCCCTGGCCGGGGACGTGGCTCGAGACGGCCGACGGCCGGCTGGTCGTGTGGCGCGCGCGGGCGCTTGCCATCGATGGGGCGGGTGTGCGGAGCGAGCCCGACGCACTCGGGCGGATCGCACCTGATGGCGACGGCCTGGCCGTCCTCGTCGCGGACGGCTGGCTGCGCCTCGAGGAGGTCCAGCTGGCGGGAAAGCGGCGCATGAGCGCCGCGGACCTCCGTCGAGGTCACCCCGGCCTCGTCGGCAGCCGTGTCGGCGGGGCGGCGCTACCATGAGCGCCCATGCGCGACGGTCGCCTGCTGCCCTCCCTCGCCGCGCCCTCCACCCCGCCGCTCGACGAGCGACCGGGGATTGCCGGCATCGCACCCGCCGAGCTCGCGGCGTGGGCCGGGGCGCAGGGCGAGCGCCCGTACCGCGCCAGGCAGATCGCCGACTTCGTCTGGGGTCGCCTCGCCGCCGGCGCCGCCGAGATGCACACGCTCCCCGCGCGACTGCGCGCCGCGCTCGAGCGTGACTTTCGCGTCGACACCCTGGCCGACACGTCCGTCCGCACGGCCGACGCCGGCCTGACCGAGAAGGCGCTGCACCGGCTCGCGGACGGGCGGCTCGTCGAATCGGTGCTGATGCGGTACCCGCCCCGGGGCGGCCGGCGCGAGCGTGCCACCGTGTGCATCTCCAGCCAGGCCGGCTGTGCCGTCGGGTGCCCCTTCTGCGCCACGGGCGAGCTCGGGTTCGGGCGCGACCTGGACGTGGCGGAGATCGTCGACCAGGTGCGCTTCTGGGCGCGCCGTCTCGCCACGGAGGGTCGCCGCATCTCGAACGTGGTCTTCATGGGCATGGGGGAGCCGCTCCTCAACGCCGACGCGGTGATCGCGGCCGCCGACGCGCTCGACGATCCGGCGCGCTTCGGCCTGGGTGCCCGGCACCTCGCGATCAGCACGAGCGGCGTGATCCCCGGGATCGAGCGGCTCACCGCGATGCGGCCGGCCTGGACGCTGGCCATCTCCCTGCACGCCGCACGGCCGGACCTGCGCGACATCCTGGTGCCGCTGAACCGCCGCTACCCCCTCGACGGGGTCGTCGCGGCCGCAACGCGGTACGGGGACGTGACCGGCCGGCGGGTGAGCTACGAGTACGTCCTGATCGACGGGATCAACGACACCGCCGCGGATGCCGGGGCGGTGGGCGACCTGCTGCGCGGGCGCCTGGCGCACGTCAACCTGATCCCGATGAACCCCGTCGCACACACGGAGTGGCGTCCCAGCGGGGCCGCCCGGGTCGATGCCTTCGCCCGCGAGGTCCGCGCCGCCGGCGTGCCGGTCACGGTGCGGCGGAACCGCGGCGACGAGATCGGTGCCGCGTGCGGGCAGCTGGCGGCCGAGCAGGCGGGCCTCGCGGCCCCCGGCGCCGTGCGCCGCCGGCGCGACCGGATGGAACGGGAAGGGGCGGCGGCGCTCGCCGCGAGGCGTCCGTGAGCAACGGTCGCGCGCGGCTGGCGGCGGGCCTGCTCGAGGCGGACTTCGGCAACCTCTATCGCGTCGTGCGCAAGCTCGAACGGGCCGGCGCCGATCGCCTGCACCTCGACGTGATGGACGGGCACTTCGTGCCCCAGCTCACGTTCGGCGCCGACGTCGTGCGGGCGCTCCGCCGGCTCACGCGGCTGCCGCTCGACGTCCACCTCCTCGTCGACCGGCCGTCGGCCCTGGTGGAGGGACTCGTCTCGGCCGGCGCTGACTCGATCACGCTGCACATCGAGGCCCCGGAGCCGCCCGACGCCCTGCGCGAGGCGCTCGGCAGGATCCGCCACGCGGGGCTCGCGCCCGGCCTTGCCGTCAACCTCGGGACGCCGGTGGCCGCCCTCGCGCCGTTCGCCGGCCAGATCGACATCGCGCTCGTGCTGCTGGTCGATCCCGCCGCGCCCGGCCAGCGGTTCCGCCGTGAGCTGGCCGGCAAGGTGGGCGAGGCGCGCGAGCTGTTCGCGACCCGGCCCCACGGGTGGGAGGTCCATGTCGAGGGCGGCATCGGGCGCGAGACGGCGGACGTGGTGGGCGGTCTCGGCGCCGACATCCTGATCGTCGGGTCCGCCCTCTTCCAGCGCGGCCACGACATCGCGCGCGAGATCCGGCTGGTCAAGGCCCTCGCCGACGAGGGCTGGACGCGGGAGATCGGCCGGGGCGAGCCGCCCATCCCGCGCGACGCGTGGTCGATCGTGGCGACGCTGGCGCATGCCGACGCGGACGAGCTGAGCCGGACGATCGAACGGGCCGGGATCCCCACGCTCGTGCTGCGGACCGGGCCCTACGTGCCGGGGGTCGATGCGCAGCGCGTGGTGATGGTGCCGTCGTCGGCGGAGGTCTTCACGCGGAAGCGCTTCGGGCTCGGCTTCGCCGAGGAAGACGAGACCCTGTGAGGGGGCCCAGCGAGCCGCGCGCCGGGGCCGCCGGCGACGGCGCCGCGCCCGCGACGGAGGCGGTCGCCGACCTCGGGGCGCGCAACCAGCGCATCCTGCTGATCGCCGTCCTGGCCTACGTCGCGATCATCAGCGGGCTCATGATCGCGAAGGGGATCGGCGTCACGCCCGACCTCCTGCTGATCGGGTTCGGGCTGGCGGCGGTGGTGCTCGGGCGGGGACGCCTGTTCTTCCGCGACTGGATCCCGTTCATCGCGCTCTTCTTCGCCTACGAGCTCCTGCGCGGGTTCGCCGACGACTTCGGGATGGCCGTGCACGTGACCGACGTGATCGCGATCGACCGTCTCATCGGGCTCGGGCGGCTGCCCACCCAGTGGCTGCAGGGCTGGTTCCATCCCGCGACCGGGCCCGACCTCGTCGCGATGGGCGCGACGATCGTCTACTTCCTGCACTTCCCGCTGCCGCTCGCGGTCGGCTTCCTGCTGTGGCTGAAGCGACGCGCGCTCTTCTACGACTTCGTCGCCGCGCTCATCGTGCTGTGCATCGCCGGCTTCGTGACGTTCCTGTTCGTGCCGACGGCACCGCCGTGGTGGGCGGCCCAGCACGGCTTCCTCAACGGACCCGACGGCCGGCCGCTCATCCAGTACCTCAAACCTGTCGGCTTCGACGAGCTGGCGTCCTGGATGGGATTCAACGGCCACTACATCTACACGTACACCTTCTACGACATCGGCCCGGACCCCGTCGCGGCGTTCCCCTCGCTGCATGCCGCGTTCCCGTTCCTGGCCTTCCTGTTCGCGAGGCGGGGCTTCGGCCGCGTCGGGTGGGCCGTGTTCGGGTACTTCCTGCTCGTCGTCTTCTCGATCGTGTACCTGGGGGACCACTACGTGACCGATGCGATCGCCGGCGTCGCGTACGCCGGCGCCTCCTACGCGCTCGTCGCCCACGCGCCGGGCTGGTTCCGGGGCCTGCTCGACAGGGCGCGCGACGACTCGCTGGGGGAGGCGAGTCCGGCCGGGCCGGGCGTGCGCGTCGGTCAGCTGACGTTCGCGTGGCGCTCGCAGGTCCACTGGCGACGCGTCGTCGCCGGTGCGATCGTCGCCGTCGTCGGCGCGGTGCTCGTGGCCGCGCTGGCGTCGCGCGGGACGGCCGCCGGCTCGCTGGAGTACGCGATCCCGGCCGCCCTCGTGCTGGTCGGGCTGTCGGCCGGGGCGACCGGCCTGGTCGGGCGCTGATGCGACTGCTGCTGCAGCGCGTGAGCCGCGCCGAGGTCCGCGTCGACGGCGAGGCGACGGGGCGGATCGGCGCTGGTCTCGTCGCGCTCGTCGGCGTCGGCCACGGCGACACGGCCGAGGTGGCCCGCTCGATGGCTCGCCGGACCGTCGAGCTGCGCATCTTCGCCGACGACGAGGGCCGCACGAACCGCTCGCTCCTCGACGTCGGCGGCGCGGTGCTGGCGGTCAGCCAGTTCACGTTGTACGCGGACACGAGCCGCGGGCGCCGCCCCTCGTTCCTGCGCGCGGCGACGCCCGACGTCGGTCAGCGGCTCTACGAGGTGTACGTGGCCGCCCTCGAGGATCTCGGCGTACGGGTCGGCGGGGGCGTCTTCGGCGCACGGATGGAGGTCGAGCTGACCAACGAGGGGCCGTTCACGATCTGGCTGGACAGCGCCGAGAGCGGCCGCCCCTGACGGCCTGCCGCCACGCGGCCGGTGTGTCCCGGGCCCCGCGCGTCGGGCTTGATCACGCGGCCTCCGGCAGCCGCTCCTCCTCCGGCAGACCCGGCTCGGTGGCCGGCTCGTCCGCGGGTCTCCAGTCGGGGACCTCGCGGGGCGCGAAGGAGGGCTCGGTCCAGCGCTCGGGATCCTCGTCCGGCG
>JAJYGK010000041.1 GCA_021790715.1 Chloroflexota bacterium | reverse complement strand
CCAGGACGCGGCGCTCGCCGCCCAGATCAGGCAGCAGGGGCTGGAGCTGGCCGCGCTGCAGCAGGCCACCGCGGTGACGCGCGCCCAGACGCAGCAGTCGCGCCAGACGATGTACGCGCAGAAGGCGCAGATGACCGCGCAGCGCAACAAGCTGGTGGCGCAGCAGAAGCAGCTCGCCGCGCTCGAGGCGAAGACGAGGACCATCCAGGCGCAGCAGCTTGCCGCGTTCAACAAGCTCAGCCTGAGCAAGACCCAGGCGGCGGCACAGCTCGCCGCCGAACAGAAGTCGCTCAACCAGCTCAGCAGCCTGATCTCGAGGCTCGTCTCACAGCAGCAGGGGATCCCGTCGCAGTACAGCGGGACGCTGGAGTGGCCCATGCAGGGCGTGGTGACCCAGGAGTTCGGCTGCACCGGCTTCATCGCCGAGCCGCCGCTCGGGAACTGCCCCCACTTCCACGTGGGGATCGACATCGCCGCGCCGTGGTTCACGCCCATCCACGCCGCGGGCGACGGCACCGTCGTCTTCGTCGGCCCGAACCCCTACGATCCCCCCGGCCGGCAGGCCGTGATCGTGATCATCGCCCACTCCCAGAACCTGCAGACCTGGTACGCGCACCTCGACTGGGCGACGCACCCGCCCATCGTCTACAAGGGCGAGCACGTCCAGAAGGGCCAGGTCATCGGCTACGAGGGCAGCACGGGCAACAGCACCGGCCCACATCTCCACTGGGCGGTCGAGCTGAACGGGACGTTCGTCAACCCGCGGTTGTTCCTGTAGTGGTCGCCCGGCCGTCCGTCGCGGTGCTGGCAGCGTCGGCGCACGGCCGGGGGCACGAACTGCGAGGCCCGCGTCATCTTCGCGCCGGGCCGCGTCCCGGTCACCGGAGTCCCGAGGTGTAGCATCGTGGGCGTGAAGGGTGTGCTGGCAGTCGTCCTTGCCGGCGGGGAAGGGGAGCGCCTCTCGATCCTCTCCGGCGTCCGCGCCAAGCCTGCGGTGCCGTTCGGCGGCAAGTACCGCATCATCGATTTCACGCTGAGCAACTGCGTGAACAGCGACCTCGACAACATCGTCGTCCTCACGCAGTACAACCCCCGTTCGCTGAACGACCACATCGGCTCGGGCCGCCCGTGGGACCTCGACAGGACCTCCGGGGGGATCCGGCTCCTCCAGCCGTTCGTGTCGCGGGGTCGCCCCAACGAGTGGTATCGCGGCACCGCGGACGCGGTCCTGCGCAACATCGAGGTGATCGAGCAGGCGCCGGGCGACACCGTCATCGTCCTCGCCGGCGATCACATCTACAAGATGGACTACCAGCCCTTCCTGGCCGCGCATCGGCGCCACCGCGCCGACGTCACGATCGCCGTGCGGACCGTGCCCATGGAGGATGCCAGCCGCTTCGGCATCGTCACGCTGGACGACGGCGACCGCGTCGTCGACTGGCAGGAGAAGCCGCGCCAGCCGAAGAGCAACCTGGTCAGCATGGGGATCTACGTCTTCTCCAAGCGGTCGCTGCTGCGCTGGCTCAGCGAGGAGCGCATCGACTTCGGGCGGCACGTCATCCCGGCCATGCTCGAGGGCGGCGCGCGCGTGTTCGGCTACCGGTTCGACGGGTACTGGCAGGACGTCGGGACGATCGAGAGCTACTGGCAGGCCACCATGGACCTGCTCGACGAGCGACCGGAGCTCGACCTGTACGACACGGGCTGGCTCATCCACACGCGCTCCGAGGAGCGCGCGCCCGCGAAGATCGGCCCCACCGCGAGCGTCCACCGCAGCATGGTCAGCCACGGCTGCGTCATCTACGGGACCGTCGAGCACTCGGTGCTCTCCCCGGGCGTGCGCGTCGACGTGGGGGCCGTCGTCCGCGACAGCATCGTCATGTTCGACTGCGTGATCCGCGCCGGTGCCGTGATCGACCGGGCGATCCTGGACAAGCAGGTGTCGGTCGGGCCGAACGCCGTCGTCGGGGAGGGGACCGACTACACGGTCGCGAACCGGCAGGAGCCGACGCGTCTCAACACGGGGATCACCGTCGTCGGCAAGCGCGCCGCCATCCCGCGCGGCGTGCGCATCGGTCGCAACGTCAAGATCGCAGAGAGCGTGCGGGCGAACGACTTCCGGGGACGGGTCGTGCGCAGCGGGCAGACGATCGAGCGGCATCACGACGCGAAGGCGCGCGGTCGGGGCGGTGACCACGGCGAGCCGGTTGTGGCGGCGGCCGTCGCGGGGGGCGGGTCCGCGGCCGGTGGCTCCGCGGGGGGCGGTTCGGCGGCAACCGGCACCGCGGCGCAGAACGGCCACTCGGACGGCGCGGACGCGCAGCTCGTGCTGCGGCCCGGCGGTCCCGGAGCGAGCCCCGCCTGAACCCGGCCGGTTCCGCGCGCGGCGCCGGGACCGTCCGGCGGCGGGGCGGCCGGATGCCGCCTGCTACACTCGGCGGAACCGGCGACCGGGCGCGATCCCGTCCGGGCCGGCAGAAGGCAGGGGGTCCGTGAAGGCCGTCATCGTCGTGGACATGCTGCGGGGCTTCCTCGAGCCGGGTCACAACCTCTACGGCGGCGACGCCTGTCGCGCGATCATCCCGGGCCTGCGGGCATACCTCGAGCGCGAGCGTGCGCAGGGGTCGCTGCTCGTCTTCCTCGCCGACGCGCACGAGGTCGACGACCTCGAATTCCGCATGTTCCCGCCGCACTGCGTGCGGGGCACGCCGGAGGCCGAGGTCATCCCCGAGCTGGCCGACCTCGCGGACGCATCGATCGTCGTCCCCAAGCGGCGCTACAGCGGCTTCTTCGACACGCCCCTCGAGGTCATCCTCCGCGATCGCGACGTGACGCAGGTGGCGGTGACGGGCGTCATGACCGACATCTGCGTGCTGTACACGACGGCCGACCTGCGGAACCGCGACTACGACACCACGGTGGTGTCGGACTGCGTCGCGTCGTTCGACCCGGCCGGACACGCGTTCGCGCTCCAGCACATGGAGCACGTCCTCGGCGCGCGTCTCGCATCCAGCGGCGAGCTTGCCGCGGCAGTCTCGGAGTAGGCGGATGGACCAGGTTCGTGCGCCGCGGCGGCGGCCGTCACGGGCAATCCTGGAGGGCGACTCGGCCGACGTGTACTTCTACCGGGCACAGGAGGTCCTCGAGCGCGAGGGGATGGATCCCGTCGTGGCCATGGAGGTCTTCTCGCGCCAGTCCGGCGTGCTGTGCGGCATCGACGAGGCCAAGACGCTCCTCGCGCATGCGCTCGAGGGGACGGACCCGTCCGAGACCACGGTCGAGGCGCTGGCGGACGGCGACCTCTTCTCCGATCGCGAGATCGTGCTGCGGATCCGGGGCCGCTACCGGCGCTTCGGCCTCTATGAGACGGCGATGCTCGGCATGATGGCGCAGTCGACCGGCTGGGCGACGGCGGCCCGGCGATGCGTCGAGGCCGCGGCGCCCCAGCCCGTCATCAGCTTCGGTGCCCGCCACGTCCACCCCGACATCTCGGGCACGCTCGACTACGCGGCGACCGTGGGCGGCTGCGTCGGCGCCTCGACCCCCGCCGGCGCCCGCCTGGCCGGGCTCCGTCCGACGGGCACCATGCCGCATGCGCTCGTCCTCATGTTCGGCGACACCGTGCAGGCGGCCGAGGCGTTCGACCGCGACCTGCCTCCGGACGTGCCGCGCATCGTGCTGGTCGACACGTTCAAGGACGAGGCCGAGGAGGCCCTCCGCGTCGCCGACGCGCTGGGCGACCGGCTCTACGGCATCCGCCTCGACACGCCGTCGGAACGGGGTCGCGTCACGGCGGACCTCGTCACGGAGGTGCGCGCCCGCCTCGACCAGGCCGGGTACCGCCACGTGCGGATCATCGTGAGCGGCGGCCTGAACCCGGATCGCATCGCCTACTTCCGGGAGCGCGGCGCGCCGGTCGACTCGTACGCGGTCGGCAGCTACATCAGCGGGGCGAGCCCCATCGACTTCACGGGCGACCTGAAGGAGATCGACGGCAAGCCGATCGCCAAGCGCGGCCGCATCCCCGGCATCACGCCGAGTCCGCGTCTGCGCCCGATCGACCTGGCCGACTGGCTCGGCGAGTAGCCCGGCAGGCGGGTCGTCGGCAGCCCGGCAGGCAGGGCAGGCGGTAGCCCGCCGATCGGGCCGTCCGGCACCAGTCCGAGGCCGAGCACGGGCCCTCGTGTCATCGGACGCGCCGCCGGATGCGTGCGAGGATTCGGGGATGGACGACCGCGAACCCATGGCGAACCCCGATCCACGCGATGACGACCGGGAGGACCTCCCCGGGGAGGATCGGCCGGAGGGATCCGGCGAGGGAGGGCACGCGGCGGACGGCGATCAGCGGGCGGAGGAGCGCGCCGTCGCCGAGCTGCTGGAGCGCGAGACCGCCTACGGGCTGCTCCAGCGCGCCAGGGCGCTCATGGGCCGGCGGCATTTCGCGCAGGCCGCCGTGCTCCTGGAGCGGGCAGCCCGCATCGAGCCGCGGCGGGGCTCGATCGTCGAGACGCTCGGACGGGCGTACTACAACAGCGGCCAGCACGAGCGCGCGGCGGAGGTGTTCGACGAGCTGCTCGCGATCGACCCGTCGCTCCCGTACGCGCACTTCGCGCTCGGCCAGAGCCTGAAGCAGCTGGGTCGGCCCGACGAGGCGCGCACGCACCTGCGCCTGGCGGTCGCGCTCGCGCCGGACTCGCGGCTGTACCGCGACGCCCTGGCGCGGCTGGGGGAGCCGCGTCCGCCGACGGTGCTGTAGGGCGCGCCCCCTACAGGTCGCCCCGGTCGGCGAGCCTGGCCAGCATGAGGAGCCCGACGAGCGACTTCGCGTCGTGGATCTCGCCGCGCTCTGCTGCCGCGACCGCCTCGCGCCAGGGCATGCGCGTCAGCTCCAGGCGCTCGTCCTCGTCCGGCCCGGCGCCGTTCCGGTCGGGGCGCAGGTCGCGCGCCAGGTAGAGGTGCATGTGCTCGTCCGTGAAGCCGGGCGCGGTCCAGAAGTCGGCGAGGTGCGTCCAGCGCCCGGCGACCCGGCCCGTCTCCTCCGCGAGCTCGCGCGCCGCGCACCTGTCGGGCTCCTCGAGCGTGCCGTCCTCGAGCACGTCGATCGTTCCCGCCGGGATCTCCAGCAGCGGGCCGCCGGTCGCGTGCCGCCACTGCCGCACGAACAGCACGTCGTCGCCGTCGAGCGCAACGACCGCGACCGCCCCCGGGTGCAGGACGATCTCGCGCTGGTGCTCGCGGCCCTCCGCGTCGAGGATCGTGTCGGCCCGGAACGTGAGGTACGAGCCCTCGTAGACCACGCGCTCGCGCACGGTGGTCTCCCGCAGCCGCCCGTCGGCATCGGTCTCGTGCGCGCCCGCCCGGGCGCCGCCGGGAGCTCCGTGGTCCTGCGTCATGGGCCCGTAGTATAGGTTCGTGACCCACCACAGCCCCGGGGCGCTCCATATCCACTCGCTCTTCAGCGACGGGACCGGCGACCTCGACGAGATTGCCAGGGATGCGCGGCGGGCCGGGCTCGAGTGGATCGGCATGACGGACCACAACACGCTCGTGCCGGCCTACCGCGGGTTCGAGGGCGTGCACGACGGCGTCGTCGTGATCGTCGGCTACGAGTGGACGCCCGACGGCGGCGACCACATGCTGGTGTACGGAGAGGAGGCCGCCCTGGGCGCCGATCCGATCGACGCCGCCCTCCCGCCCCCCGAGGCCATCCGGATCCTGGACGAGCGGGGGGCGCTCACCCACATCGCCCATCCCGATGAGCGCCGCGGGGTCGCGATCCCGTCGCTGCCGCCCTATCCCTGGCGAGACTGGACGGTCCGCGGCATGCGCGGGATCGAGCTCTGGAACTACATGAGCGAGTGGGCCGAGCGGCTCACGCCGCGCAACCGGCTGCTGCACGTGCTGCTGCCCGGCACGGGACTCCAGGGCCCGACCGGGCG
>JAJYGK010000175.1 GCA_021790715.1 Chloroflexota bacterium | reverse complement strand
GCACCAGGGCCGCCGGCGCGGCATCGTGCCGCTTAACAGTGCCGGGACGCATAAGCAGGGGAGGAATCGCCCGAACGGGCCATTACCATGCGCCCCGGTGCTATCCGGCGAGTGACGCGGCACGCGACCCCGGCGCACCGGCCCGGCGCGGCTCCCGGCGCCTGCACGGCACACGGCCGCGGAGCCGCCGCATGACGCCCGCGCGGCACGCAGCGCCCCACACGGCCCCGGCGCGGCGCGCGGCCTCGGGGCCGCCTCGCCACCAAGTAGTATCAGCCGCATGACCGCCGACGAAGTTGCCGCCGAACGCCGCCAGGTCCCGGAGGCCACGGCCCCCGGGCGCGTCTTCCGCCGGGTCCTGACACGTCCCATCCCGGTCGCCGTGCGCGGGCACGGCGCGGAGATCTGGGACGCCGACGGCCGCCGCTACCTGGACGCCGCGGGCGGGGCGATCGTCGTCAACGTCGGCCACGGCCGCGAGTCGGTGGCCCACGCGATGGCCGACCAGGCGTCGCGCATCGCGTTCGCGCACGGATCGGCGTTCACGAGCGAGGCCCTCGAGGCCTACGCCGCCGAGCTTGGGCCCCTCCTCCCACTCGACGAGCCGGCGATCTACCCCGTCAGCGGCGGGTCGGAGGCGATCGAGAGCGCGCTCAAGATGGCACGCGCCTACCACATCGCGCGCGGCGAACCCGGACGCCAGATCGTCATCAGCCGCTGGGGCAGCTACCACGGCAACACGCTCGGCGCGCTCGACCTGTCCGGTCGCGCGCCGCTCCGGCGGCCCTACGAGGCCTGGCTCGGGCGTTTCCGGCACGTGAGCGCCGCCTACCCGTATCGGGCAGACGAGCCCGACGCGCACGCGCTGGGCACCGCGGAGGACGCCGCGGCCGAGCTCGATCGCGTGATCGCGACCGCGGGTCCGACCGAGGTGTGCGCGTTCGTTGCCGAACCGATCGTCGGCGCGACGCTCGGCGCCGTCTCCCCTCCCCCCGGTTACTGGCCGGCGATCGCGGAGGTCTGCCGGCGGCACGGGGTGCTGCTGATCGCGGACGAGGTCATGACGGGTTTCGGGCGGACCGGGCGCTGGTTCGCCATGGAGGGCTTCGGTGTCCGTCCGGACATCCTCGTCGCCGCCAAGGGGGCCACGGGCGGGTACTGGCCGTTCGGGTTCGCGGCCGCCGATCGGCCGGTGTACGAGGCGATCCGCGAGCAGGGCTCGTTCGTGCACGGGTTCACGTACTCCCACTCGGTGGTGGGCGCGGCGGTCGCCCGCGAGGTGCTCCGCATCCTCAGGGCCGAGGACCTGGTCGCCGCTGCGGCACGCCAGGGGAAACTCCTCGCGTCGGAGCTGCACGCGGCGTTCGACGATCACCCGCACGTCGGCGAGGTCCGATCGGCGGGCCTGATGGCCGCGATCGAGCTGGTCGCCGACCGCGAGACGAAACGGCCGTTCCCCCGATCGCGACAGGTCACGGAGCACGCGCTGGCCGCGGGCCGCGAGCTGGGCGTGATCTTCTACTCGGGCACCGGCAACGCGAACGGGGTCGACGGCGACATCATCATGATCGGCCCGCCCTTCGTCGTGACCGACGAGCAGGTCGGCGAGATCGCGGCCGCGATGCGGGAGGCCGTGGATCGGGCGGTGGCGACGCCCGCCGGCTGACCCCGTCGCAGGGCGTCGGCTGACCCCGTCGCAGGGCGTCGGCAACAATCCCCGGCGCGGTCGGCGCGCGGACCGGCGGCGCGCGGCCGCCTACCGGCGCATGGCCGCCTACCGGCGCGCGGCCCGCCCCCGGCCGGCGACGATCAGCAGCACCCCGAGCGCGATGACGATCGCCGGGCCGACGTACGCGTCGACGCCGACCAGCTCCGGCAATTGCGCGGCCAGTTGCGCCGCGCCGACCAGCACGAACAGGCCGGCCAGCAGCAGCGGCCACGTCCCGGCGTGCCCCCGCACCCGCGTCGCCAGCCAGGCGGCGGCGAATCCCGCGCCGATGCCCACCGTCGTCCACCCCTGGCCGGCAAGCACGCCCAGTCCGACCAGCAGGCGCGCCACGCCGTAGCCGAGCAGGAGCATCCCGGGCCACAGCGCCAGCCCGGACCGGCCGATCGCCCACGCCCCGACGAGCACGGTGCCGAGCCCGAGCGTCACGAGCGCCCACCCGTCGAGAGCCGGAACGAGCTGGTGTACCAGCAGCGCCGCGCCGAGCAGCACGAGGATCGCGCCGGCCCACGGGAACGAACGACGCCGTGTCCCGACGGGTTCCGGCCAGCTGCCCCAGCTGCCGACCACCCACGTCCGGCCGCCCGGACCGCCGGCGCGCATCCAGGCGTCCGGACTCTCGATCCGGCGTGCGCCTCCGCCGCCGGTCGACGACGTGTCCGGCCTGTCCGTCTCGCTCACGGTCTCAGGCTATCACCGCGCGGCCCACGATCCGCCCTGTGATCGAGCGAGCCGTCCGGCGATCGAGCGATCCGCTCTGTGATCGACCGAGCCGTCCGGCGATCGACGATCACCGCGCCGATCCCGGTCCGTCGGAGGTCGATCCCCAGGCCCACGCCATCCCGGGATCGTCCGCCGATCGCTCGAGCCCCTCCGAGCCGAGCCCATTCGCCCGGCCGACGGCCGCCAACCCCCCGCGTTCCACGTCCTGCAGCGTCTGCCGGGCGCGGGTGAGCGTGGCGCACGCGAGTTCGAGCGCCTCTCCGCGCAACTCCCCGACCGGCCTGGCCGTCGCGAGCGCGCGCGCCGCCCCGACCGCCGACGCGAGCGCCTCCGGCGCCCGGGCCAGCCTGCCGGCCTCGTCCCGAACGAAGACCGTCCCGAGGACCGCGCCGCCGGCGACCCACGCCGATACCAGCCCGGTCAGGCCGAGCCCGGCAACCTCGCCGACGTCGCTCTCCACGACGAGCCGATGACCGGGAAAGAGCACGGCACGGAGCCAGACCTCGACCAGCGCCCGGAGCGGCCGGCCACGATCCACGGCGAACGGCGGGCAGGCCGCGAGGTCGAGCCGCGCGGCCGGGAACCCGACGCGCACGGCGAAGGCACGCCCCAGGGCCTGCAGGGCAAGCGCGCGACCGCTCGAGCCGGCCTCGTCGGCGGACCCGTCCGCCGAACCCGGGCCGAGCGCGAGTCGTGCGCCGGTGCGGGCGAGCAGCGCATCGGCCAGCGCGTGGTCGACCAGCGCGCGGGCCGGATCCACGTCGAACTGCTCGATGGCCTCGAGCGGATCGACGAACGCGACGTCGACCCGTTCGAACCCCACCACGACGCCGAGCTCCGGGGCCGCGAGGCCGACGCGGCGCACGGCCAGGCGCGGGAAGCGGCCGGCGGCCGCCCCGGCCTCGTCGAGGGCCGTCCTCAGCATCGTCAGCCCGCGCTCACTGCCGGCGGGCGGCGGCGCCGCGGGACCCACCGGCCACTCGTCCTCCGGTGCCACGGTCCCCAGGTCGTCCCGCAGCTCCCCGTCCCTCGGCACGCGGACGCGGATGAGGTCGGCTCCCGAGGCGACCAGCGTGCCCGCGTGCGCGACGGCGTCCCGGGCGTCGAACACGCGCTCCTCGGCGCCGACCCACGGCACCCGCGGCTCCCCGAGCACGGCCGCGAGCTCGGCACCCGCGACCCGGTTCGCCTCGAAGCGGTCGTCGGCCCCGGCAAGCCATTCGTCGAGCAGGGCGCGGGCCGGCGCGCTCCGGGACCGGACCGACAGCAGCTTCGCCTCGGCCGCCAGGTCGATGTTCCCCTGCACGACCTCGAGCGCCGCCTGCTGCGGCTCCAGGTCGTACTCGTGCGCGGCCACCGCCAGCGGGAGCGCGATCCCCGAGGCGGGCAGGCGCCGATCCTGCGTTGCCACGCGGTGCACGAGCTCGAGCGCGAGCGGCCGACCGCCGGGCGCGAGGCCGGAGACGCCGATCGCACGCAGGATCGCGCGCTGGGCGGCCGGCGACGTCCGGTCCCGAACGGCGGCCGCGAACCGCCCGCCGAGCGCATCGGCAAGGTCGCGCACGGCATCAACGAGTCCGGCGAACGTCTCGTCGCCGGCGGCGACCGGGCCGTGGCTCGACGGCATCACGCCCGGATCATACGTGCCGCGAAGCGTCCCCCGGAGCCTCCCGCGCCACTTCTCCGATCCACACCGAGCCGTCCGCGAACTGCTCGGCCTTCCAGATCGGCGCGCGGCCCTTCAGCTCGTCGATCGCGTACCGGCACGCGTCGAACGCCGCCCCTCGGTGCGGCGACGCCACCGCGACCGCGACACTGGCCTCCCCGAGCGGCACGCGGCCGATGCGGTGCACGATCGCGACGCGGCGGACCCCGAACCGCTCCTCGATCTCGGCGCAGATCGTGCCGAGGACGGCCAGGGCCATCTCCTCGTACGCCTCGTACTGCAGCGCCAGCACGCGCTTGCCGGCGTGCCGCGCCGCCTCCGCCTCCTCGCCGGGGGCGGGCGTGCCCGGCGTCTCGCGGGTCCGGCCCTCGAACGTGACCACGGCGCCGTCCGCGTCGGTGGCGACCGCGCCGTGCAGGCGCGCCAGCATCGCCCCGTCGATCGGCGCCGCGGTGATCTCGAGGTGCCGCACGCGACCCCGCGACGAGCCGGGGCTCTCGCCGGAGCCGCCGGCGACCGGGGAGATGCAGGCGACCTCGTCCCCGTCGGCGAGCGACGTGGCGGGATCCGCGTACGCGGCGTTGCGCGCGAACCGGAGGTACGGGCGCCCGGCCGCGAGCTCGGGCACGCGGCTCACCGTGGCGGCCCAGGCGTCCTCGATCGTCGCGCCCTCGGGCAGGTCGACCTCGATCCGGGCGGCCCCGGCAAGCTCCCGCTGCCTGGCGAACAGGCGGACACTGACCTTCATTCCGTCGCCTCCCCGTCCCGTCGAGGCTCCGGCCGGCGGTTCCGCCGGCGGACGGCGCCGCCCGCAGGGTGCCGCCGCTGCGCGCGGGCGCGAACCGGCGGGCACCGGCACCCCGAACCGCGTCGTGGACCGAGTGTAGTCGCGGAGCCGGTACGATGGAGACGGGCCGGTCGGAAATGCGGTCCGGACAGGTCGGAGCATCGGGGGTGGCGCGAATGGCGCTCGATCGCGAGACGACGATCCGGTGGTACGGGCACGCGTGCGTGGAGCTGGAGACGCCCGGCGGCAAGCGGGTCCTGGTCGACCCCTGGTTCGGCAACCCCAGATCGCCGCGCGACGCCGGCTCGATCGACCGTTGCGACGTGATGCTGGTCACGCACGGCCACAGCGACCACATGGGGGATGCCGTCGCGATCGCGAGCCGCACCCGTCCCGCGTGGCCGTGCATCCACGAGATGAGCCTGTGGCTCGCCCGACGGCTGCCCGGCGGGCAGGACGCCGTGATCGGCATGAACAAGGGCGGCACGGTCGAGGCCGCGGGCCTCAGGATCACGATGGTCAGCGCGGTCCATTCGGCCGGTGACTGGAACGCGCAGCTGGAGGCGCCCATGTACCTGGGCGACCCGGCCGCCTTCGTGATCGAGCTCGAGAACGGCTACCGCATCTACCACGCCGGCGACACGGACGTCTTCGGCGACATGCGCCTGATCGGCGAGCTGTGGCACCCCGACCTCGCCATGCTGCCGATCGGCGGCCACTACACGATGGACCCGCGCGGCGCCGCGCACGCCGTCGAGCTGCTTGGCGTGAAGGACGTCATGCCGATCCACTACGGCACGTTCCCGATCCTGGCCGGCACCCCGGATCAGCTGCGTGCCGAGCTCGCGAAGCGCGGCCTCGGCGACGTCGCCGTGCACGCGCCCCAGCCGGGAGGCGCCGCCGAGTAGCGCGGCGGCCCGCAAGGGAGCCCCGCCGAGGAGCGCGGCGGCACGCCGGGTACCGCCGCCGAGAAGCGCGATCGCGCGCCGCGAGGAGCCGTTCATGACCGACCCCAGGGTCGACCCCCGCGCGGGGCACCAGCCCGATG
>JAJYGK010000015.1 GCA_021790715.1 Chloroflexota bacterium | reverse complement strand
AGCGGCGCGCCGCGGGCTGCCCGCGGCCAAACGGTCTGCCGGTGCTACGCCTGCAGCGCCTGCTCGAAGATCCGCAGCGCCTCGCCGATCTCCTCGCTCGTGACGTTGAGCGGCGGGATCCAGCGGATCACGTTGTGGTCGGTCCCGCAGGCGAGCAGCAGGAGCCCCAGCTCCGCCGCCTTCGCCAGCACCCGGCTCGTCCGGGCCTCGTCGGGCGCCTTCGACGCGGCATCCGCCACGAACTCGACGCCGATCATCAGCCCGTACCCGCGCACGTCGCCGATGCCCGGATCCGCGCGCTGCAGCCGCTCGAGGCCGGCACGCAGCTCGGCGCCCCGCGCGGCCGCGTTCGCGACCAGCCCTTCGCCGCGGATCGTCTCGAGCACCGCGAGCGCGGCGGCGGCCGCGACGGGATTGCCGCCGAACGTCGTGCCGTGCGCACCGACGCCCCAGCGCTCCTGGAGCTCGCGACGCGTGATCAGGGCGGAGAGCGGCAGCCCGTTCGCGATCCCCTTCGCCACGCACACGACGTCGGGCACCACGCCGCCGTGCTCGAAGCCCCACATCTTCCCTGTGCGCCCGTAGCCGCACTGGATCTCGTCGGCCACCCAGAGGATCCCGTGCTCGTCGCAGATCTCGCGCACGCCCCGCAGGAAGCTCGCCGGCGCCGGGCGGTAGCCGCCCTCGCCCTGCTCCGCCTCCATGACGATCGCGGCGACCGACCGGCCCGGGATCTCGTTGGTGAGCAGGTCCCGCAGCGCGGCGAGCGCCTGCCGGCTGGCCTCCTCCTCGCCGCCCATGCGGTACGCATCGGGGAACGGCGCATGGTAGACGGAGGGGAGCATCGGCTCGTAGCCGGCGCGGTAGTTCGGGTTGCTGCTCGTCAGCGCGACCGAGCCCATCGTCCGCCCGTGGAAGCCGCCCCGGAACGCGACGATCCCCGGCCGGCCGGTCACGCGGCGCGCGAGCTTGATCGCGGCCTCGATGACCTCGGTGCCGGCGTTGGAGAAGAAGACCGTGTCGAGAGGATCGGGGAGCGCCGCCGACAGCTCGGCCGCCAGTCGCGCGGTCGACTCGGTGTAGCCTGCGCCGTTGATGTGCACGAGCGTGTCGACCTGGCGGTGGATCGCGGCGGTCACCGTCGGATGGCCGTGGCCCAGGATCGTGCACGCGATGCCGCAGACGAAATCGAGGTACTCCCGGTCGTCGGTGTCGTAGAGGCGGTGTCCCGCACCGCGCACGAAGGCTCGCTCGGCCTTGAGGCCGAGGACCGGCGAGATGTGCTCGCGGGCGAGCGAGACGAACTCGGGGGTGGTCCGGGTGTCGAGCATGGCTGGCCTCTCGGGTGCCGTCCGCCACGGCTGCGAGCAGGCAGGGACGGTGCGCGTCCGAGTATACCGACGCTCACCGGGCGGTTGCCGGGGGCCCCGTAGAATGGGCGCCGCAGCGTCCCGCCCGGGCGCCCCATCACGTTCGTCGCGCGAAAGGAATCGCCGCCCGTGATCGACCTCACGCTCACGCCCGAGCAGCGCCTGGTCCGGCAGAGCGCCCGCGAGTTCGCCGAGGCGGAGATCCTGCCGCACATCCGCGAGTGGGACGAGCGCGGCGAGGTGCACACCGAGGTCTTCGCGAAGATGGGCGAGCTCGGGTTCCTGGGTGCCCCCATTCCCGAGGCGGACGGCGGCGCCGGCCTCGACTACGTCAGCCTGGGCCTCCTGTGCGAGGAGATGGAGCGCGCCGACACGGCCTTCCGGGTGATCCTCTCCGTGCACGTCGGGCTGAACTCGCTGACGTTGCTGCAGTGGGGCACGGACGATCAGAAGCGGCGGTTCCTCTTCCCCCAGGCCCGCGGCGAGAAGATCGCCACGTTCGGGCTGACCGAGCCCGGGGTGGGCACCGACGCGGCGAACCTGCAGACGACGGCTCGCCGCGACGGCGACGCCTACGTCCTGAACGGCTCGAAGATGTGGATCAGCCTGGCCGACGTGGCCGACAACTTCCTGGTCTTCGCCACGCTCGACCGCTCGAGGGGCCACCGCGGCATCACGGCCTTCATCGTCGAGCGCGGCATGCCGGGCTTCAGCACCGGCACCATCCACGGCAAGATGGGAATCCACGCCGGCAATACGGGCACCCTCTTCTTCGACGACGTGCGCGTGCCGGTTGGGAATCGCGTCGGCGAGGAGGGCGAGGGCTTCGTGGTCGCGATGAGCGCGATCGACCAGGGCCGCTACACCGTGGCGAGCGGGGCGGTGGGGCTCGCGCAGGCCTGCCTCGATGCCTCGGTGGCGTACGCGCACGAGCGACACACGTTCGGGCGCGAGATCGGCGAGCACCAGCTGGTCAAGCAGCTCATCGCGAGGATGGGGCAGGGGATCGAGGCGGGGCGGCTGCTGTGCTGGCAGGCGGCGGCCCTCAAGAACCGCGGCCTGCGCAGCACGCGCGAGACGAGCCTCGCCAAGTGGTTCTGCACCGAGCACGCGGTGCAGTCGGCACTCGACGCGATCCAGGTCCACGGCGCGTACGGCTACTCGACCGAGTACCCGGTGGAGCGCTACCTGCGCAACTCGAAGGCGGCCGTCATCTACGAGGGAACGAGCCAGCTCCATACGCTCATCCAGGCCGACTACCTGCTCGGCTACCGCGAGGACCGCCCGCTGCGCTGCCCGCCCGTTCCGGCGCAGGGCTTCGACCGGGGCTGAGGGCCGTGACGTCGGTCGGCGCGCGCCCCGAGCCCGTCGTCCCGCCCGACTGGAGCGCCGCGGACCTGGCCCGCCTGGCGGCGATCTTCGAGACGTTCGTCGGTGGCGGCGCGATCCGGCGCGCCGGCATGGCCGCCGCGATGCTGTCGGCCGTCGCCGATCCGGGCGACCTGGCGACGCTGCGTCTCACGCTCCGGAGCCTCGACACGCGGCTCGCGAACGCGCTGCTCCGCCAGGGGCCGGTGCGCTTCCGCGACGTGGCCGCGCCGCGCCGCGAGGCGCTGCTGCTCGCGTGGGCGAACAGCCGGATCCCGCAACGCCGGACGGCCTTCCAGCTGCTCAAGCGGCTGGCCTGTTTCCTGGCCTATGCCGACCCGGGCGCGTCGGGGACGAACCCCTCCTGGGCGCGGATCGGGTACGCGCCGGCCGAGCAGGCCGCGACGGCCGCTCCGCCGGCGGTCCGGCCGCTCGACGTCGCACCGGGCGCCGGCGGCACGGTCGACCTCGAAGCCGACGTGGTGGTGGTGGGGAGCGGGGCGGGAGGCGGTGTCGTCGCCGCCGCGCTGGCGGCCGCCGGCCGCGACGTGCTGGTCCTCGAGGCGGGCGACCACGTGCCGGAGACGGCGATGCCGTCGAGCGAGCTCGACGGCTTCGATCGCATGTACCTCGACCACGGGCTGGCCGCCACCACCGACCTCGGCATCGCGATCCTCGCCGGCTCGACGCTGGGCGGCGGCACGACCGTGAACTGGACGACGTGTTTCGCGCCCCCGGAGTGGCTGCGGACGGAGTGGGCCGCGGAGCACGGACTCGAGGGATTCGACGGGCCCGAGACGCTGGCCGACGTCGCCGCCCTCGCGTTCGAGCTGAGCTTCTCGCCGCCGCCGGGCATCCCGCCGAAGGACCGGGCGATCCTCGACGGCGCGTCGTCCCTGGGCTGGGCGGCGGCCCCGCTGCTCCGGGACGCCGACGGCTGCGGCGACTGCGGGTCGTGCGGCTTCGGTTGCCGGTCGGCCGCCAAGCGCTCGGGCCCGCGCGCGCACCTGGCGGCGGCCGCCCGCGATGGCGCGCGCTTCGTGGTCAGGGCCCCGGCCGAGCGCGTGCTGATCGAACGTGGGCGCGCGACCGGCGTGGCCGGCCGCCTCGAGCTTCCCGGCGGGACGGGTGGCCGGTACCGCGTGCGCGCCCGTCAGGTGGTCGTCGCCGCCGGCACGTTGCGCACCCCGACGCTGCTCGCCGCGAGCGGCATCGATCACCCGGCCGTCGGGGCGAACCTCCGGCTGCATCCCGTCGCCGTGGTGGCGGGACGCATGCCGTGGCCGGTCGAGATGTGGCGGGGCACGCTGCAGGCGGCGAGCTGCAACCAGTTCCAGCGGCCGGGTCCGCCCGACCGCGAGCTGCGCGCTCCCGCGCACGGGGGGTTCATCATCGAGTCGGCCCCCGCGCACCCGGGACTGATCGCGCTCGCATTTCCCTGGCAGAGCGCGGCGGAACACGCCGAGCGGATGGCATCGGTGCGCTGGTACGCGCCGCTCATCGGCATCGTCCGCGACGCGGGGGCGGGCCGCGTCCGCACGAACCGGAACGGGCGCGTGCGCATCGAGTACCGCCTCGGGCGGCCGGACGTGCAGTCGGCGCGGCGGGCGCTGGTCGAGATGGCGCGGCTGGCGCGCGCGGCCGGCGCGCTCGAGGTTGTGGCCCTGGGGACGCCGGCGGCCGTCGCCGACAGCGGCCCGCACGTGTCGGCGGCCGCCTGGAGGGCGTACCTGCGGTCGCTCTCGTCGTTCGACTTCTCGCCGAACCGGGGGTTCCTGTTCTCCGCCCACCAGATGGGTACGGCCAGGATGGGCGGCGACCCGCGCTCGAGCGCGTGCGACCCCTGGGGGCACGTCCGTTCGGACGCGACCGGTGGCACCGTGCCGGGGCTGTACGTCGCCGATGCCTCGCTGTTCCCGACGGCGTCGGGCGTGAACCCCATGGTCACGGTGATGACGGTCGCGCGCCGCGTGGCGAGGACGGTGCTGGCCGACGCCTGACGCCGCGCCCGGCCGCTCGAGGACCGTCGGCCGCGTCCCCTCGGCTCGTGCGGATCCGCGGGCCCGCGGGGATCCGCGGGACCCGGGGCCGTCTCGGCCCGAGGGGATCCTCAGCCCGCGGTGATGATCCCCTCGCGCCCCAGCCGCAGGAGCTGCGCCCGGGTGCCCTCGAGATCTGCCGCCGCGATCCCGAGCAGCCGGCGAACCAGCGCGTGCGCCGTCGGCGTGCCCTGTTCGAGCGCCTCCCGCAGCCGGGCCGCGGGCAGCGACACGAGCTCGGTCGCGCCGACCGCGCGGGCCGTCGTGAGTGCCGTCGCCTCGTCGCGCAGCGTCGACCAGCCGAGCATGTCACCCGGGCCGAGCGTCATCACGACCACCGCGCGGCCCTCGTGCTCGATGGACAGCGCCAGGCGGCCGGCCACGATCCACCAGACGTCGTCCGACGGCTCGCCCCTCGTCACGAGCACGCCGCGGTCCGGAAGCGTTCGCCGCCCGGCCGCCGATGCGAGCCCGGACAGGTCGGCGTCGGGGAGCCCGGCGAACAGGCCGAACCGCTGCAGATCGGCCGGGAAGACCCTCTCGTCCGCCATCGTCATCACCTCAGAACAGTCCGACGATCTCGCCGGCCTCGTCGATGTCGATGTTCTCGCCCGCCGGATGGGACGGCAGCCCGGGCATCGTCCGCATCTCGCCCAGCAGCGGAGTGACGAATCCAGCCCCGGCGGACAGCCGGACGTCGCGGATCGGGACCCGGAAGCCGGTCGGCCGGCCCTTCCGCGCCGGATCGTGGCTGATCGAGAGATGCGTCTTGGCCATGCACACCGGCAGGGTGCGGAAGCCCATCGCCTCGTACGCGTCGATCGCGCGGGACGCCGCGGGCAGCTCGTCCACGCCCGAGGCGCCGTAGACGCGCACCGCGATCGTCTCGATCTTCTCGCGGAGCGGCAGGTCGTCGGGGTACAGGAAATGGAAGCCGGGCGCCCCCTCGGACGTCGCCGCCCAGACGGCGGAGGCGAGCTCCTCGGCCCCCGCACCGCCGCGCGCGAAGTGGTGGCTCACGACCGCCTCCCGGGCGCCCGCCGCGAGGGCCGCCTCGCGGATCGCCTCGACCTCGCCGGGCGTGTCGGTCGGGAAGCTGTTGATCGCTACCACCACCGGGACGTCGTACAGCCGCACGACCTCGATCTGCGCGGCGAGGTTGGCGCAGCCGCGGCGCACCCCGTCGACGTTCTCCTCCACGAGGGCCGGGTCCAGCGGCCTGCCGGCGACGACGCGCCCGACCCCGCCGTGCATCTTGAGCGCGCGCACGGTCGTCACCAGGACGGCCGCGTCCGGCCGCAGACCGGATGCGCGGCACTTGATGTCGAAGAACTTCTCGGCGCCGAGGTCCGCCCCGAAGCCCGCCTCCGTGCAGACGATGTCGCACGTCGCGAGGGCGATCCGGTCGGCCAGGATGCTCGAGTTGCCGTGGGCGATGTTCGCGAACGGACCGGCGTGGACGAAGGCCGGGCCGCCCTCCAGCGTCTGGAGCAGGTTCGGCTTGATGGCGTCGCGAAGCAGCACCGTCATCGCGCCCGCGACGCGCAGGTCGTCGGCGGTGACGGGCCGGCCGTCTCTCGTCGTCGCCATCACGACCCGCCCGAGGCGCCGGCGCAGGTCGTGCAGGTCGGTCGCCAGCGCCAGGATCGCCATGACCTCGGACGCGACGGTGATCTGCCACTCGGCCTCGCGGGGGTAGCCGTTCTCGCGGCCGCCCAGCCCGATCACGGCCCTGCGGATGGCGCGGTCGGAGATGTCCACGACCCGCGGCCAGAGGATGCCGAGCGGGTCGATCTCGAGCGGGTTGCCGTGGGTGATCGAGTTGTCGAGGAAGGCGGCGGCGAGGTTGTGGGCGGCTCCGACGGCGTGATTGTCGCCCGTGAGGTGCAGGTTGAAGTCCTCCATCGGGATGACCTGGCTGTAGCCGCCGCCGGCCGCGCCGCCCTTGATGCCGAAGACGGGCCCCAGGGACGGCTGGCGGATGCAGACGGCCGCCCGGCGCCCGATCCGGTTGAGTCCCTCCGCGAGGCCGACGGTCGTGGTCGTCTTGCCCTCGCCGAGCGGGGTCGGGGTGATCGCGGTCACGACGACGTACCGCCCGCGGTGGCCGCGCTCGCGCGCCTCCGACTCCAGCCGGTCGATCCCCTCGAGCCGGACCTTGGCCTTGGTCGGCCCGTACAGCTCGACCTCGTCGTCGTGCAGGCCCAGCTCGCGCGCGACGTCGAGGATGGAGCGCGGCGTGACGGACCTGGCGATCTCGAGGCTGGACTGCATCCGTGCTCCTCCGTGCGCTCCGGCGCTGGTCGGCGGCTGCGCCGGCTGGCTCTCCGACGCGCCGGATGCGGCCACTCTACGTCGACGTGGCACGGGAGGGCGCCCGGCTGCGGCCACTCCGGGTCGGTCAGGCGCTGGAGGGCGCGCCCGACCGGGTCCGGGACCCGGTTCCCGCAGCCGGCGGACTGCCCGGGACGCGGGGCCGGTCAGGCCGCTGCCGGCTCGCCGGTGGGCTGGACCAGGAAGATCCAGACGTCCCAGAGCTGGTGGCTGACGATGAGCGCGCCAAGCGGGACGCCGGCGGCGTACAGCGCCGACCAGTGCGCGCCCGCCACGGCGGCCGCACCCATCAGCGTGAAGTTGCCGGTGACCGCGTGGACGCCCCCGTACGCGGCGGTCGCCAGGATCGCGCCGCGCCAGCGACCGTAGCGCTGCGCGAAGCCCTCCTGGACCATGCCGCGCCAGAACAGCTCCTCGGCCGGGGCGATGACCGTGACGAGCCGCAGCGCGATCTCCCCCCTGGGCCGGAGCTCGCGGAGCGCGTAGATGTGCTCGATGTCGCTCGATCCCGTCGGCACGAAGTGTCGTGCGAACCGATCCCCGGCGCGGAACGTCTCGTACAGCGTCGCCGCGGAGGCCGCGCCGAGCAGCACGTTCAGCGGTCCGATCCGCGTGCGGCGCAGCAGCGAGGGCCGGGCCACGATGGCGTACGTGCCGAGCGCGAGTCCCGTGACCGTCATGCGCTGCCAGAAACGGTCGCGGGGGCCCCGGAAGGTTGCGGCGAACGCGGCCTGGGCGGCCCCGAGGCCGAACCCGACCGCGAGGGGCCCCGGTCGACCCGTCCGCGCGGGTGGGGCGGCCCGGGAGGGGGAGGCGGTCCGGCCGGAAGCGGCCGCGACGCCTGCGGCGGCCCCAGTCAGTGGCACGGCCGGCGCGAGTGAGGCGGCCTGCGCGCGGGGGCCGGGTTCCGCGGCATCGGGCGTCGGCGGCGTCTCCCTGGATCGCCGGCCACCCTCCGGTCGAGGCCAATCGCCGGGCCCCTGCGCGTCCGTCGCGACCATCGTCCCGGAGGTTGTGTCGCCGGCGCCCCGGCGGGCGGGCGACTCCGCGCGTCCCCTGCGACCGCCGATGGCTCCGGCGGCGCGGCCGGCGCGACCGCCGGCCCCGGCGACTGCAGCGACGACCGCGGCCCGATCGGCGACGCTCGATGCCCGCGCTGCCAGCTGCTCGGCATCGGCGAGCGCCTGACCGAGCCGCTCCGACAGCCGGACGAGGCTGGCCGCTGCGCGCTCTCGGGCGTCCTCCAGCGCCGGCGCGAGGTGCGCCTCCCCCGCCGAGCACGTGCCCGAGACCGCCTCTCGGGCACCTTCCACCGCCGGCGCGAGTCGTCCCTCGCCCGCCGAGAGAACCCCCGACACCGCGGCCCGTGCCCCCGCCAGGCGGGGAGCGACCAGTTCGCCGCCCTCGGCCATGGTCGCGGCCACGGCGATGCCGGCCTCCTCGAGCAGCGGCACGAGTCGCTGCCGGATCGCCTCGGTCTCGCGCCGCAGCCGAGCCGCCTCGGCCGCCAGGCTGCCTGCGGCACGCGACGCGTCCCGTGCCAGCAGCGTGGCCTCGCGCGTGGCCCGACGTCCCCGCCGGCGCTCGAGGAGGCGGCGGGCGACCGTCGCGCCCCGTCCCATCGTCCGACCCATCGTCCAACCTCCCCCTTCCGCTACGTCGTGCGAGCCGCGGCCGCGCGTGCTCGCCGGCAACGTCCCGCCGTGCGGGCGTCAGCGCAGGTAGATGCTGACGGCCACCCCGATCACCAGCAGCGCCCCGAAGGCGAAGTGCAGGCGCGCCGTCTGCAGGTCGATCATCGAGATCGCCCGTGCCTGCCCGGTCGCGCCCAGCTCGGCGGACCGGAGCACCTGGGCGAGGAACGGCAGGGACAGGATCGCGAGCAGCGCCCCGATCGGGACGAGGCGGAGCGCGACGGCGATCGCCAGCGTCATGTAGGCGCCGAGGATCAGCCCGAGGTAGGCGTAGTGCGCGAGCTCCTTGCCGATGCGGGACGAGAGCGTCACGATCCCGGCCCGCGTGTCCTCGCTGATGTCGCGCCACTCGTTGCCGTGCAGGATGGCCGCGACCAGGCATCCCACCGGGATCGAGAGCACGAGCGCGTTGAGCGACCACGTCCCGGACGCCGCGAAGTAGCCGCCGACCGTCATGATCGGCCCCATCAGGACGAAGACGAGCGGGACGCCCAGCGCCCGGTACTTGTACTGGAACGGCGGCGCCGTGTAGAAGTAGCCGGCCGCGAGGCCCAGCAGGCCGAGGACGAGGATCGGCAGCCCCCGCGCCGCGATCAGCACGAGCCCCAGCAGGGACGCGACCGCGAAGGCCCCGAGCGCGAGCGCATACGCGCCCCGCTCGGTGATCCGGCCCTTCACGATCGCGTGGCTGGCACGCGGCGAGGTGATCGTGTCGATGCCCTGCCGCACGTCGTAGATCTCGTTGACGATGTTCGTGCCGGAGTGCAGCAGCATCCCGGCGATCAGCGCGACGAGGAAGAGCGGCAGATCGAAGCGGCGGTCGGCGAACGCCAGCGCGCCACCGGCCGCGACCGGGACGGCCGACGCCGTGTACGCGAACGGGCGGAGGATCTCCCAGGTGGCCCCCGCGCGCCGCCAGAGCCACGGGCCGACTCCGAGCCGGCGATCGTCCGCCAGGCCGCCGTCCCGGCCGCCCCCCGCCACGCCGCGTCCGGTGGAAACCCCGGCCGACGCTGTGCCCCTGCCCGCCGGTCCGATCGCTCGGCCTTCGGGCGAGCCGGCTTCGTCCTGCGATCCCGCCTGTCCGGTGAGGCCCGCCGCGCCCGCGGTGGCCCCCACGAGTCCGTGCGCCGCCGCGGACGCCTCCCGCACTGCCACCGGCTCGGGCAGCGTGGCGTACAGGCCGGCCGCCTCGATCAGCTCCATGGCCTGGCGGTCTTCCTGGACCACGGGCTGGAGGAGCGGCAGATCCAGGCCTGCCTCGGCGTGGAATGCCATCGCCTTCGCCGCGACATCCTCGCGCGTGCCGCACAGCATGAACGCGTCCAGGAGCTCGTCCGGGATGAGTCCCGCGGCCGCGTGGTAGTCCTCCGCGCGCCACGCCGCGGCGACGCGGTCGCGCAGCTCGCGCTCGAATCCGGCGCGCGCGAGCGAGATGTCGCTCAGCACCGACAGCATGTAGATGACGAACGGCTCGCGCTTCGCGCGGTTGAGCGCCTCGCGACGCGTGCGGTCGACGAGCGAGAGCAGGTAGCCGGCCGATTCGATCGTCGCCGGGTCCCGCCCCGCTTCCTGCGCGGCGGCGTCCAGGCGCGAGAGGATCCCGGCGAGCGAGGGGATCGACTCGGCCGGACGCGCGAGATAGCCGTCCGCCTTGCGGCCCGCCAGCGCCACGAACTCCCTGCGGTAGGCGGCGATGACGAGCGGGATGCGATGGGGCGGCTCGAACATCGGCTGGATCGGCGGCAGGCCAGGCGTCGCCGACGGCAGGCGCTCGCCCGCCCAGAGCGTCCGCAGCTGGTCCATCGCCGTGCTGACGCGAGCCACCGCATCGGACGGGTCGTACGGGAGCCCCATCTGCTTCAGTCGCAGCGGCAGCCCCGTGCCCAGGCCCATGACGATGCGCCCCGGCGCCATCTCGTCGAGCGCGGAACCCGTCATGGCGAGCGCGACGGGATGCCGCGTGTACGGGTTGACGGCGCCGAGCGCGATGCGGAACCCGTCGGGAGTCTCGTCGGCGCCCAGCTCCGACGCGATCGCGCTGGCGTACGTCACCGCATCCCGTTCGAAGTAGCTGTCGTGAATCCAGACGGAGTCGAGCCCGGCGGCGCGGGCCCGCCCGCTCCACGCGACGACCTCGTCGACTTCGCCGCGCGCGGCGAGCCCGAGGCCGACTGGACGCGCGAGACGATCCATACCCCATGTCCTTCGGTCGGCGCGGGAACCGTCGGCTCCCGTTCCGCATGATCGTACCGCGGTGCCCGGGCCCGGCCTCGCAGGATCCGGGCCCGGCGTTTCGGCGGACGCACGACGGTTGACCGCCGGTGCTACGGTGTCACGCTGTGGACGGTGTCGCGGAGCGTCACGCCCGCGGGATCCTGGCGGCGCTCTCGATGGCGCTGCTCGCCCGCGCGTTCCTGGGTTTCGCGGACAGCGCGGCCGCCGTCCGCGGCGCCGTGGTCGAGCTGCCGGTCGCGGAGGCGATGAGCGTCGCGCCGCCTTCGCCCCTCTGGTCCGCCCTCCTCGCCGTCCTCGCACTCGCGGCCGCCGTCGGACTCGCCGCCCGTGCGCTCGCCGGCTGGATCCTGGGCCTCGCGGCCTGCATCGCGTACCTGGTGACGGGCATCGCGGATATCGGCACGCTGCGTCCCATGGCGCCGCTGGCCGATTCCGGGTTCTGGCTCTTCTTCGTCGCGAACCTTGTCGTGCCCTCGATCGTGCTCGCGGCCCTGGTCGCGACGCGCGCCCGGTACCTGCCGGCCCGGGCGATCGCGCGCTCGCATCCCGTCCGGCTCCACGTCGCGGCCCGCCTCCCCGGCCGCGCCCGGCGGCACCTTCGGTGAGCGGGCGGCACAGTCCGGTGAGCGGGCGGCACAGTCCGGTGAGCGGGCGGCCCACCCGATGAACGGATGGGGCGCACGACGAACGGGTCGGGGAACGGATGAACGCGGGCTGCCCGACGAGTGCGGGTCGTCCGATGAACGGGCAGGAGAGCCGATGACTGGGCAGGGGATCCGATGAGCGGAAGGGGTGCGCACGGCCTGCGCGATGCCGTCGACGGGGACGCGACGGCGGTTGCGGCCCTGCTGACGGCCGAAGGCTATCCCGCCGGTCCGAGCGACATCGTCGAGCGGCTCGCCGCGTACCGCGACGGCGTGTCCGCCGTCTTCGTCGCGACCGCCGCGGACGAGGTGGTCGGGTTCATCGCGGTGCACGTGATGCCCCGCTTCGAGCACGGCGACCGGATCGCGCGCGTGCTCGCCCTCGTCGTCGACGAGGACGCGCGGGAGCGGGGTTTCGGGCGCGAGCTGATGGATGCCGCGGAGCGGCACGCACGTGAGCAGGGTTGCGCGTTCATCGAGGTGACGGCCGGCCGCCACCGCCCGGGGGCGCTCCAGCTGTACGAATCCGAGGGCTACGAGGCCGGCGTCGTCGCGTACCTGCGCAAGCGGATCTGACCCCCGCAGCGGCACGACGTCCCGCGGCGTCAGGTGTGGCGATCCCGGGACGCGACGGGGCGGCCCGATCCGGCGGCTGATTCGATAGCCCTCTGACGCGTCGCGGGGCCGGTTCGGGATGCGCGCCGCGCCCCACGCGTGTGGCGAAACCTTCACCGGGCTGCCGTCGAGCCGCAACAGTCGCCTGTCACACTCCGCCCAGTCTGCGGAGGAGGTGGGTGGTGTCGCGCTCTCGGCGGGGTGGCCGCATGTACGTGACCGGCACGCGGCCCGGCATGCCCGCGGTCGTGCCGTCGTCGAGGGCCGCACGCGCCGTTCCGGGCGAGGATGGGGCCGAGGGCAGCGCGTCGGGCGAGGCGGCGGCCCGGATCGAACCGGCGAGGGCGGCCGACGGGCGGACCGGCCGTGCGTCCCCCGAGGCGCGCGCGGAGGCGCGCTCCGGGCGGCAGGCGGAGCGGGCAGGCCTGATCCCGGCCACGGCGCTCCTCCCGCTGCGGTTGTTCGTCGGCTTCACGTTCGTCTACGCCGGGATCGACAAGCTCGCGCTCGATTCGTCGTTCCTGGATCTCTCGTCGCCGACCAGCATCCTCGCCCAGCTCCATGGGTACGAACGTGCCTCGCCGCTCGCGCCGCTGATCGCTGCCATTGCGGTCCCGAACGCCTGGCTGATGGGCGTCACGATCGCGCTCGCCGAGATCGCGGTCGGCCTCGGCCTCCTGACCGGGCTTGCGTACCGGCTCGCCGCGGGGGGCGGCGCCGCGCTGTCGTTCCTGTTCTTCCTCACCGCGTCGTGGAACGTCCACCCGTACTACTTCGGGCAGGACCTGCCGTACATGATGGGGTTCGTGACCCTGGCGGTGGCGGGGCACGGCGACCGGTACGTGCTGGGGCCGTGGCTCGAGCGGCAGTTCGCCCCGCGGGCGAGGTCGACGGGACGCCGTGGCCGCGGAGCCCCCGTCCCGGCGTCGATGTCGCCCGAGCGGCGGCTGATCCTGCACGCCGCGCTGGTCGGTGCCGGTGCGATCGCCATCGCGATCGTCGTCCGGCCGCTGCGCGACCTGCTCCTCCCGCCCGGGCAGGCGGGTGCCGGCGCGCTGACGTCGCCGGGCTCGGGCGGAGCGGGGGCGGGTGCCTCGGCCGGGACGTCCGCCGGAACGGGGGCGTCGGGCCCCGGCGGCGCGTCGGCCCTCGAGATCGCGACGACCGCGGCGGTCGTCCAGGCCGGCGCGTTCCAGTTCCAGGTGCCGGTGCAGATCGGGAACGCGTCTCCCGGTGATCCCGGCATCGTCGTCTCGCTGGGCAGCAACTCGTTCGCCGCCTTCGACGCGATCTGCACGCACGCGGGGTGTACCGTCGGCTGGGATCCCTCCGCGGGCCTGCTCGTCTGCCCGTGTCACGGTGCGGCCTACGATCCGCGCCACAACGCACAGCCGGTCGCCGGTCCGACGAACATCCCGCTGACCGAACTCCCGATCTCGATCGCGAACGGCCAGATCACGCTGCGCGCCTGACGGCTGCACGCGAGGCCGGGACGCCGCCCGGTCGCCCGGCCCGGATTCCGGCCGTGTCCCGCCGAGCGTCCGCCCGGCCCGGCATCCGGGCCCGATCGCGCCGCCCGGTAGACTCGGTCCGACATGTCCCCCGTCTCGATCCGGCTCCGCGGTGCTGCCGGAGGTCTCCTGGCGCTCCCGTGGCTGCAGCCGCTGCAGGCGTGGGGCGAGGCCGGGATCTCCTTCCGGCAGATGCCCGTGGGCGCCAGCCGCCACGTCGTGCGGTTCGTCCAGGTCGACGGGGTCACGTACGCGCTCAAGGAGTTGCCCGTCCGGTCCGCGCGCCGCGAGTACGCGATCCTGGGCGAGCTCCAGCGACGCGAGTTCCCGTCGGTGCGACCGGTCGGGCTCGTGGAGCGCGGCGACGTCGAGCCGGCCATCCTCGTCACGGAGTACCTGTCGGGCTCGTTCCAGTTCCGCCGGCTGTTCCGGCGGTTGCCCCCGGGTGCGCGCAAGCACCGCGACCGGCTGCTGGACGCGATGGCATGGCTCATGGTCGACCTGCACCGGAACGGCATCTTCTGGGGCGACTGCTCGCTCGCCAACACGCTGTTCCGCCGCGACGGCCAGTCGCTGCAGGCGTTCCTCGTCGACGCCGAGACGAGCGAGGCGCATCCCTCGTTGAGCGACGGGCAGCGGGCACAGGACCTCGAGATCCTGGTCGAGAACGTCGCCGGCGACCTGCTCGACATCGGCGCGCAGGTCGGGCGCGCGGAGATGGCGGACGAGGACCTGGAGGCGGCCGAGCGCGTCGGCCAGCGATACCGGGCGCTGTGGGACGAGCTGCACGCGGAGGAGTCCATCGACCCGCGGGACCGCTTCGGGGTCGAGGCGCGCGTGCGGCGCCTCAACGAGCTGGGCTTCGCGGTCGACGAGCTCGCGTTCGTGCCCGACGGTGCGGACGGCTCCGGTGGCGCGGACGGCTCCGGTGGCGCGAACGGCTCCGACGGGAGGAACCCGGGTCACCTGCGCCTGCGGGTCGCCGTCGCCGGGCGGCGCTTCCACGCCTCCGAGCTTCGGCGCCTCACCGGCCTCGACGTCGGCGAGGGGCAGGCGACGATCCTGCTCAACGACGTCCGCGCGTACCGTGGCCTGCTCGAGCGACGCGAGGGCCGCCAGCTCGACGAGACGGACGCCGCGGACCGCTGGCTGCGCGAGGTGCTGCGCCCGATGCTGGCCCGGCTGGCCACGCTGCAGCTGCCGCTCACCGACCTGGTGCAGGCGTACTGCGACCTGCTGGAGGTGCGCTGGCTCCTGTCCGAGGAGGCAGGCCAGGACGTCGGGGACGAGGTCGCCGTCGACGTGCTCCGACTGCGCCGGGCCCCTCTCGAGTCGGCGGCGCGCATGCTGGGGGTCGAGGAGCCGACCGCGGTCTACGCCGTCGACGGGTTCGATGCCTCGGTCGCGGACGATGCCGGGTGGGTGGACCGGGACGCCGCGCCCGGAGAGCCGGACTGGTCCGGCCCCGGGGCGGAGGACGACGGATGGGTCGAGGAAGCGGGATGGGCCGACACCGTCGATGCGGGGTGGGCCGACGCAGAGCGGTCGGATCTCGATGATTCGGGCCGGGCGATGCTCGATGCGGCGGGGCCGTCGGGCTCACCGGTGGACGCGGCGGAGACGGACCGGCCCGCCCTGACGGCGTGACCGGCAGGGCGCGGCATCAATCCGGCGGGCGACGGCCGATGAGCACGTGGAACGTCCGCTCCACGACGAACGCGCTGCGCGGGAACGCGCCGAGCTCGGTCACCAGGGCGGCGCGCACGGCGGCCCGATCGGCCGCGTCGAGCCGGGCCGCGCGCAGGTCGCGCTCCGCCCGCGACAGCATCGCGTCGACGAAGGTCGGTGCGTCGACGTAGTCCGCGGCGAAGCGATGGGACAGCTGCCGCACGTCGACGAGGCCGGCCTGCCGCATGAGACCGGCCAGCGTCGCGGGGCGCCCGTACCGCTCGCTGATGCGGCCGAAGGCCATCTCCACGGGCGATCCCGCGATGGCCCCGATCGCCGGGATCAGCTCCAGCAGGCGCTCGTCGAAGCGCACGCGCACGGCCGGTGAGAACGGTCCCCACACCGTGAACCCGACGCGGCCGCCCGGCACCAGGACCCGGCGCACCTCCCGGAGGGCGGTGAGCGGCCGCGGGAAGTGGTTCACCCCGAAGCCGCACCCGATCCGCTCGAACCGGAGGTCCGGGTAGCGCAGCCGTTCCGCGTCCATCACCTGGACGTCCACGGGGTCGAGCCCGCCGGCGCGCAGTGCGCTCCGCGCCGCGTCGACCTGTTCCGACGAGATGTCGCAGGCGGCCACGCGGTCCGTACCTGCCCGGGCGGCGAAGGCCCTGGCGATCAGGCCCGTCCCGCAGGCGAGGTCCAGGCAGCGGTCGCCGCGCGCCGGCTCGAGGTCGTCGACGAGCCGCTCGGCCGGCACCCGGAAGTACGGGGCCATGTGCGTCTCCCAGCCGCTGGCGGCGGCGTCATAGTCGTCGCGGATCCAGGCCTTCAGCTCGGACGGGGTGGGTCGTGCCATGGCCCGGATGGTACGGGACGGGTCAGGACTGCGAATGGCGGCCGCCTGGGCTAGGCTCGATGCAGATGCCCCAGCCGACGTTCCATGGAGACCCCTACCGCGCGCTCGGCCTCCCGGCCGATGCCTCCGACGCGGCCATCAAGCGGCGCTGGCGCGAGCTCGCGCGCAAGCTGCACCCGGATCGCGCGACGGATCCCGCGGAGGCCGCGCGGCTCACCAAGCAGATGGCCCGCATCAACGCGGCGTACGACGTCCTCCGCGATCCCGAGCGACGCGGTCGCGTCGACGCGCGCCGCCGCGACGAGGCCGCGACCGGCGGATTCACGGCCGCCGCCCGCCCGCCGTTCGAGGAACCGGTCGGTCCGCCCCCGCCCCGCCCGACGCGCCCGGTCACCGCGCACTTCGACACCTCGGAGGTGCTCCACCACCGGAACGCGACGCTGCGGCGGTCTCCGAGCGCGCTCGACGGCCACCCCCCGTTCCCGAGGAGCCGCCGGGCGGAGCAGGAGCCGCTCCGGTCGAGCGACCCGTGCGGGCCGATCCTGCGCCGCCGCCGCGCCGCGCGCCAGCCGCGGCTACCGTCGCTCGACGACGCGCGGGCCACCGTGCTGGCGTTCGGCAAGTTCCACGGGCGCACACTGGGCGAGGTCGAGCAGCTCGAGCCGACCTACATCGACTGGATCGCCCGAACGATCACGCGCGACCACGACCTGGTGGTCCGGGCGCGCGTGATCCGCGACGACATGGATGCGCGGGGCGTCCAGCGGCGCGTGCGACCGGCCACGCCCGGGTTCGGGGAGCCTCGCGAGGCCTGAGCCCGCGCACGGCGCCCGGATCGGCGACCGTGCCCGCGATGATTGGGGGGACGCCCGCGATGATCGGTGAGACGCCCCGTCCGCCGGTGCGCACCGCCGGAGGCTCGTGGCGTCGGGGAGGCTGGCGGCCGCCGCCTCATCCGTCCGGCCCGCCGGCCGGAAATGCCAGTCACTCGATCCGTTGCTCCGCGCCGCGCGCCCTCTGCCACGGTGGAGACCACCGCCCCTGAAAGCGAGGACAGCGACGACGCCGGGCCCGGTCATCGACGCCTCGGGTACCTCCCGGTCCGTCGAGACGGCGGCCGAGACGATCGTCCTCGCGGCGGGCGCGCGCGGCCATGGCACAGGGGTACCGGGCCGCCCGCGAAGAAGGTCGATGGCGTCCGCGCACCGCCCCTGCGTGGGGCGTGAGTCGGGACGAGCGCGTCGTGCCGCGAACATCGCCGCGAGTGACCCGCGCCGGGTGACGCAGGACGAGAGGATTGCCGCGAGTGACTGTGTCGGCCGGCTCGGGGCGAGAGGGCCGCGGTGGGCGACTCCTCGAGAACGATTCAGGGCGAGGGCGACGGCGCGGGCGGCCCCTGCGTGGACGCGAAGGCGGCCACGGCCGCGCTGATCTGCGCCTCGGTCGCGCCGACGCCGGTCACCGCATCGTAGGTGCCCGGCTGGCCCTCCGGCCACACGAAGATCATCTCGGGACCGGCCTGGACCGAGACGTCGATCCGGATCCCCGTTCGCCCGGCGATCGTCGTGCGCTGGGCCACGATGCCGGAGGCGTCCTGCGTCCCGCCGGCGCCGTTCGCCTGTGCGTCCGCCAGCTGGTTGAGCGTCATCCCGGTCGCGCGATAGACGACCAGGCCGACGCCGCTCGCACGGTTCTTCGGATCGGGCAGCGCGCCGCCCGCGAACTGCAGCTCGTGGATGCCGACCGAGACGAGCGAGCCGAGGGTGTTTGAGGAGCAGTAACGCCCGCTGCGCACCTGCTGGAGCGCCTGCGACCCGACGTGCGTCGGGAGGAGGCGCTCGAGATCGGGGTAGAAGCCCGCGTAGCTCTGCTCGTCCGCGCCGTTGCACGCGCTCGCCGGGTTGGGGCTCGCGCCCGCGCCGCACCCGGCCAGCGCGAACGACGCGACCAGGAGGGCCGCCGCCAGGGCGATCGCGCGGTGGGGAGACCGGGGCACGAGCGGATTCTCGCATCCGCCCGCGGATCGCGCCGGATCGCGGCCCGACGACCGCACTGCGCTCGGCGGCCCGCGTCCGGCTGCACGCCGCAGCGGCCGCGGCATGATCTCCGGATCGCCAGGCCCCCGGCGACCGGGTGCCGCGGGGGCCCCGTGCTACAGTCGGCCGCATGGACGAGGCCTGGCGGGCGGCGCGGGAGCGCTGGCAGCGCGACCGACTCGATCCCGCTGTGCGGCAAGCTCCGGCGTCGCGCATGCGCTTCCGGACGCTCGGCGACATCGAGATCGCCGACACGTACACGCCGCTCGACCTGGCCGACCGGGACCTGCTGGCGGCGGTCGGCTTTCCGGGCCAGCCACCGTTCACGCGCGGGGTCCACGCGACCGGGTACCGCGGCCGGCCCTGGACGATGCGCATGTTCGCCGGCTTCGGGTCGGCCGAGGACACGAACGCGCGATTCCACCAGCTGCTCGACGCGGGGCAGACCGGGCTGTCGATCGCCTACGACATGCCGACGCTGTACGGCTACGACACGGACGACCCGCAGGCGGAGGGCGAGTTCGGGACGTGCGGCGTGGCCGTCAGCTCGCTCGCGGACATGGAGGTCCTGCTCGACGGCATCCCGCTCGACCGGATCTCGACCTCGATGACGATCAACTCGCCGGCCGCGCCGATCTGGGCGATCTACATCGCCGCCGCGGAGAAGCGCGGCTACCCGCGTGGGATCCTCCGGGGGACGACACAGAACGACATCCTCAAGGAGTACATCGCGCAGAAGGAGTTCCTGTTCCCCGTCGGGCCGTCGATGCGGCTGGTGACTGACACGATCGAGTTCGGCACGCGCGAGCTGCCGGAGTGGAACACGATCTCGATCAGCGGCTACCACATCCGCGAGGCCGGCTCGACCGCGGTGCAGGAGCTCGCCTTCACGATCGCCGACGGGATCGCGTACGTCGAGGACGCGCTCGCGCGCGGCCTCGCGATCGACGATTTCGCCCCCCGGCTCAGCTTCTTCTTCAACGCGCACTCCGACTTCTTCGAGGAGATCGCCAAGTACCGCGCCGCGCGGCGCATCTGGTACCGCCTCACGACGGAGCGGTGGCACGCGCAGCGTGAGCGCTCGACCTGGATGCGTTTCCACGCCCAGACGGCGGGGGTCTCGCTGACCGCCCAGCAGCCGCTCAACAACCTGACGCGCGTCGCGGTCCAGGCACTCGCCGCGGTGCTCGGGGGCGCGCAGTCGCTGCACACGGATGCCTACGACGAGGCGTGGGCGGTGCCGTCGGCGGACGCCGCGCTGCTCGCGCTCCGGCAGCAGCAGGTGATCGCCGCGGAGACCGGCGTGGCGAGCACCGTGGACCCGCTCGGCGGCTCCTGGTACGTGGAGTGGCTGACCGAGGAGGTGGAGCGGCAGGCATGGCGGTACATCGAGGAGATCGACGCGATGGGCGGCATGCCCGCCGCGATCGAGGCGGGCTTCCCGCAGCGCGAGATCGCCGACGCCGCCTATCGCTACCAGCAGGAATTCGACGCCGGCGAGCGCCAGGTCATCGGCGTGAACGCGCACGCCGATCCCGACGAGACGCTGGCGATCCCGCTGCTCGAGGTGACCGAGGAGAGCCGGCGGCGCCACCTGGACCGGCTGGCCCGGGTCCGGCGCGAGCGCGACCCGCTGGCGGTCGCGTCGGCGCTGGCCCGGCTGCGCGACGTCGCCTCGCGCGCGGGCTCGACGGAGGCGAACGTCATGCCGGCCCTGATCGAGTGCGCGACGGCGTACGCGACGCTGGGCGAGATGTGCGGCGTGTTCCGCGAATGCTTCGGCGAGTACCGCGAGCACGCATCGGTGTGAGGTTCAGGTGCGACGGCGCGTGGCGCGCGGGCGCCTGTCCGGCAGACGGGCGGGCGCCGGTCCGGCACTCGCCAGCGGCGCGGGCATCCGGCGCGACGGACCTCGGCGCCACGCGGACGCGAACGAGGAGGACGGTGTGGCAGAGGGGGACGAGCTGGCGGCCCGCATCGAGCAGGCCGCGGTGACGGTCGAGGGGATCGAGCGGCAGGCCGATCCGGATGGGGTGCGCTACTCGGTCGACGGCGTCCTGTTCGCCGTGGTGGCTGCCGGGCGGGCCTCGTTCCGGCTCCGGCCCGACGTGGCCGAGGCGGCGCTGGCGACGCCCGACGTGCACGCGGCCAGCCTGGGCCCCGGGTGGGTCGAGCTGCGCCCGGCCGGCCCCGACCAGTTCGCGCTCGATCGGGCATCGAGCTGGTTCACGGCCGCTGCACGATACGCAGGGGAATCGCCGCGCCGGCGCACCCACTGAACCCCGGCGCGAAGGGGAGGGGCGGAGGTCCGGATGTACATCGATGCGCTGTCGTTTCTCGAGGACGAACGGGACGCATGGGCGCCGTTCGAGGCGCTCGCGCAGCTCCCGGACGGCGAGCTGGAGCGGGCGCGGTCGGAGGACGGGCCGTCCCACGGCTGGGCCGGGCGCGACCTGATGGCCCACCTGTCGGCCTGGCAGCAGGTCGCGCTCGACGCGGCCCGCGAGCTGGCGCTGAACGATGCGAGCCCGACGATCGACCGCGTCAACGCCGACTGGGAGGCGGTCGGCGGCGACGAGCTGAACGCGCGCATCGCGTCCGAGTGGCGGGCGCTGCCGCTCGACGAGGTCCGCCGCCGCTTCACCTCGACGCCCGGCGAGCTCCGAGGGTACCTGACGGTCGTGCCGGAGACGCGCTGGGTGAAGAACATCGCGCGCCTCGAGTTCTTCCTCGAGTGCACCCTCGACCACTACGCCGAGCACGAGAAGGAGCTGGCGGAGATCCTGGGCTGACGTCCCGGGAGGCGCGTCACCGGCATGCGTTCGATGACGCCGAACCCGGCGCGGCGTTCGCCGTGAATCACCGACGGCCCGGCTCCCTCTCGGGGGCCGGGCCGCTCGGGTGCAAGGGGCTGGGCTGGCCGGCAGGCGTCCGATGATCGGCCGGCGGCCGTCCGGCCGCCGGCCGCAGGCGTCAGGAGAGCTTGGCCGGGGCGTACTGCACGAGGTTGAACGCCTGCTCGAGCTGATCGGCGGGGCGGAAGCCCACGACGCCCACGGGGGTCTCGCCGGGCCGGAAGAACGCGATCGTCGGGATGCTCATGATCCCGAACGTCTGCGAGATCATCGGGTTGGCGTCGACGTCGAGCTTCACGAAGTCGACGGCATCGCCGTACTTGGCGGCCAGCTTCTCGATCTCCGGTGCGACGAGCTTGCACGGGCCGCACCAGGCAGCCCAGAAGTCGACCAGCACGGGCTTGTCGTTGTTCAGCACGCGCTGCTCGAAGTCCGCATCGGTGACCGCGGTGATGTTGGCCATGTGGCTGGTTCCTTTCCCCCCGCCGTGCGGGGCCTCCTCGTCCGGCCCGTGCACCGGGCGCGACTGCCCTCAGCGGGCGAATGTCTGGATGAGCCTGTACGCC
The DNA here is from genome assembly GCA_021790715.1 of Chloroflexota bacterium. Lineage (GTDB taxonomy): Bacteria > Chloroflexota > Limnocylindria > Limnocylindrales > CSP1-4 > JAJYNJ01. The sequence goes on along the minus strand of JAJYGK010000015.1, from coordinate 5,091 downwards.
TCCAGGACCCGGGGATCGCGGAGACGGTAGTAGATCGTGTTGCCCTGACGCCGCGTGGCCACCAGGCCTGCGCTGCGGAGGACCGCCAGGTGCTGGCTCATGTTCGGCACCTGGCACCCGATCTCGTGCGAGAGCTCCGAGACCGAGCGTTCGCCCGCCGCGAGCACCTCCAGCACGCAGAGCCGCTTGGCGTCCGCCAGGGCCCGCATGACGGCCGTGTACCGCTGCAGGTCCTGGTCTGCCGGAAGCGTCGACGTCATGGCCGTATGCTGCCATAACTTGCGCAATTGCGCAAGTACTGATTTCGATGGGCCGTTCCGCAGGGTGGGGTCCGACGCGGAGTCCATGCGGCAGGCTCGGGCGGAGTCCATTCCGGCGCTCCGCCCGCCCCGAGGGGCCGCGCACGGAGCCGCCCGACGTGCCCGCGGGGAGGCGGGAAGGTGCCGTCAGTCGGAGGGCGGCGACAGCCTGGCCTCCGCGATCATCGGCTCGTCGAGCTCGACGGGGTTGCCCGACGGATCCTCGACGATGACCTGCCGTACGCCGACGCCCGCCACGACGTCGCCGCGGAAGCGCGCCCCCTGCGCGCGCAGCCGCTCGACGGCCGACGCGAGATCGGGCACCTCGAGCTGGAAGCGATTCCATCCACCCGGCGCCGGCACCGAGCCGTCGGGCATCGTGCTCCCGCCTCCTGGTCCACCGCCGGGCCGACTCAGCACCAGGCGCAGATCGCCGCGCGAGAGCATCGCGAAGTACGCGTTCGGGTGCATCTCCTCGCGGAAACCGAGCAGGTCGCGATAGAAGCGGACCGCCTCGTCCACGTCGCGGACGATGTAGCGGATGCTCACGGAGGCCATGGGACGCTCCTCCAGGCCCAGGGGCCGACCGGACGCCGGGACCGCCGCCGGATGCGACACTGCGACATCGGACGCGGACGTCAGGTTCCCGGGACCGCGCCCGCCCCGAAAGGATCGCGGAGATCGGCGCTGCCCGTCCACGCGGGCGCGACGCCCGTCGCGGCGATGTGGCCGAGGAGCCGGGCCGACGGCAGCACCGTCCGTTCCTGCGTCGCCCGGTCGACGCGGATCATGCCGAACCGCATCGCGTACCCGAGCGCCCACTCGAAGTTGTCGAGCAGGCTCCAGTGGATGTAGCCGCGGATCGGAATCCCGTCGTCGATCAGCGCGTGGATCGCCGCGAGCCCGCGCAGGATGAACTCGACCCGGTCCGCGTCGTCGTCGGTCGCGACGCCGTGCTCCGTGACGACGATCGCCTTCCCCGGGAGCATGGACGCCACCCGCCGGATCGTCGCCGCGACAGCCTCCGGCCGGTACTCGTAGCCCATCTGCGTCGTGCGTGTCCCGCTGCGGGCAACGGCCGAATCCACCATGTGCGTCCCGATGCGCGTGGCCAGCGGCACGAAGACGGCCTCGATCGGGGGCAGCGAGACCGCGGCGTGGACGAGCGGGCCGGCGATGCCGGGGGCCGACAGCCGCACCGAGCTGTAGGTCTGCACGCCGACGAAGTCGTCGTCGGCGCATGCTTCGAGGAAGACGTCCTCGTTCATGCGCCGCAGGTACGCCTCGAGCGCCCTGCCTCCGCCGCGTGCCTCCCATGCCTGGAGCGAGTGCGTGGCGCCGACCTGCGCCCCGGGCCGAAGCTCCCGCACGACGCCGCGCGCGCGCCGGTGCCCCTCGACCAGGCCCCGGATCGCGCGCTTCCACGATCCGACGTCGCGCGTGCCGGGCGGGAACCCGAGCGCGCCGAGATACCCGCCGAACGCCACCACGCCCGGCTCGTTGACCGTGCAGTACCAGTCCACGTCGGGGCCGAGCGCGTCGACGACCCTGCGGCAGTACCGCTCGAAGCGGGCCGGCGTCGCCGGATCGCGCCACCCGCCCCGCGCCGCGACCCACCCCGGAAGCGTGAAGTGATTGAGCGTGACCATCGGGACGAGGGCCCGCTCGCGCGTGGCCGCCACCACGTCCCGGTAATGCTCGAGCGCATCCGCCGCGAACACCCCGTCCGACGGTTCGATGCGCGCCCACTCGACGGAGAAGCGGTGCGTGTTGAGGCCGAGGTCCGCCAGCAGCGCCACGTCCTCGCGGTAGCGGCGGTAGTGATCGCACGCCTCGCCGCTCGGCTCGCGGCAGGGCGTCCCGGGCCTGCGCTCCCAGGCCCACCAGTCACTCAGCCGGTTGTCGCCCTCCACCTGGTGCGCGGCCGTGGCCGCCCCCCAGAGAAAGCCATCGGGAAAGTGCAGCTCCGGCATCCGTCGAGCATAGCTGGCGACCGCCGACCGGGCAGCCCGCGATCAGCCAGTAGGCGGCCGACGCGTACGCGATCCCCGCGATCACGTCCACCAGGTAGTGATCCCCGAGATAGATGATCGAGAACCACGCGGCGAAGCAGTAGGCAAGCACGGCCCAACGGGCGCGCCCGAGGACGCGGCGGGCGAAAAGGTAGGCCATGAACGGGTACGCCGCGTGGATCGACGGGAACGAGGCGATGCGGTCGGGGCTGATGTCGCCGAACGCGAGCGCGAAGAGCGCGTGCCCGTCGAGGCCGGCGCTGTTGACGATGGCCGTGAACGCGGGCGGCTGCAGGTACGTGATGAGCGGGTGCCCGCCCGGCCCGGGGATGTACCCGTGGGCGGCGGCCCACCACGGGGGAGCGACCGGCAGCAGCACGTAGGTGGTGAAGGCCGCCACCGACAGGAGCAGCATCGCGGCAACGTAGTCGCGGAAGACCGGGCGGTGCCAGAACCAGAGGAAGACCGCCACCGCGATCGGAAGCGGCACGTGCAGGACGTAGATGATGGTGGCGAGGGTCGCTACGATGCCCGGCGGATGGGTGGGCGGAAACGCGGCCTGCAGGATCGCCGTCCCGACGTTGCCGCCCAGCAGCCAGCGCTCGACGTCGATGACGCCCATGACGTGCACCATCGCGTTCAGCGCGGTCTGGTACCCGCGGATCAGCTCGTACGAGAGCGCGATCGCGACGAACGGGATCCAGTCGCGCATGGGCAGATGGCGCCGCAGGGCGATGACCGCGATGAGGGCCACCGCGATGGCGAGCACGGTCGGCGTCAGCTCGACGCCGTGCTCGAGCGCGAGAAGGACCAGGACGAGCCCGTACACCGCCATCGAGCCGACGAGCAGGCGCTCATTGCGGAGGCGCTCGTGTCGGAGGCGCTCGGCGGCCGACGTCGTTGACGACGCTACCTCTTCGGCCCTCCTCCCGTACCGGCCCGCTCAGCTCGCGGACCGGACCGATGTCGCGCAGAAGTCGCGGCCCCTCGTTTCGCGACGCTCGCCCGTCCCCCCGGTCGGCGGGCACGCCGCTGGTGAACGTACCCGGGGCATCTGAAGTGGCGCTGAAGGCTGGCCGGGACCGCCCCGGCGTTGTCGCGGAGCCCGTGCGTCGGACCGGGCAGCGCGGGCCCGAGGGGAGCCACGCCGCCCTGGCGCACGACGGCATTATGCCGTCGTGACATGCAACGCGGAGGTGGATTCCTCGCGGCCCCGCGGGCCCACCCCGTGCTCGGGGGCGGACTCCGCCGCAGCGCGAACCCGCTCGCGGGCGCCCACGGCGCATCGGCCGGCGACGTAGAGTGCGCGCGTCCGTCGTGAACACGCGTCCATCGTGAACGGAGGATGACTGATGCGCCTGCCCGGGCGTGTGCTGCGACTGGTGGTCGCGTCGATGGTGGTGGCATGGGCGGCGTCCGCCGCGTGGGCAGTCACGGCACGGCGACGCTTCGTGCCCCGGGGCACGCCGGAGAGCGACGAGATCGCGATCGGCGCGTACTACGACGAGCTGCAGTTCGAGAGCCGCGCCGGCAGCTTCCGCGGCGGGACGATCGAGTGCGGGTTCGGGGGCGGCGTCGTCGACCTGTCCGGGGCCACGCTCGACCCGTCGGGCGCCCGTCTCCGCGTCACCGCGGTCTTCGGTGGCGGCCAGATCCTCGTGCCGCCGTCCTGGCGGGTCGAGATCCACGGCCGGGCTCTCTTCGGCGGGATCGCCGACGCGCGACCCGTCGCCCAACGACCTGCCGTCGGACCGGCGCTCGTCATCGACGCGGTCCTGTTCTTCGGCGGCTTCGCCCTCCAGGCGGCCGGGCGGCACGGTGAGCCAGCCGTGCCGCAGGGGGAGCCGGTCCCAGCGTGACGGCGCCCGGTCCGCGGGCGGCCGTCCGGGACGCCCGACGGACGCGTCGCCTGGCCCTGGCGGGGTACGGCGCCGTCGCCCGGGCGCTGGCGGATCTGCTCGTCCGGACGGCTCCCGAGCTGGCGGCCCGGTACGGGGTGGCGTACGAGGTGACCGCCGTTGCGACCCGGACCCGCGGCCTGACGGTCGGCGGCGCGACGGCGACGGGCTGGCCCGACCTGCCGTCGTTCCTCGCGGATCCCGCGGCTCCGTACGACATCCTCGTGGAGGTCACCACGCAGGCGCCGGCCGACGGGGAGCCCGCCGCGACCCACGTGCGCGCGGCGCTCGGGTCGGGGCGCGACGTGGTCACCGCCAACAAGGGGCCGATCGCCTGGCACGAGGCCGGGCTGCGGGCGATCGGCGCGCGGACGGGCGCGCGGCTGCGCTACGAGGCGGCGCTGATGGACTGTCTGCCCACGCACGCGATCCGGGAGTCGATCGTCCCCGTCGGGCGCATCCGCGCGTTCGCCGGGATCGTCAATGCCACGAGCAACGCGGTCCTCACGGCCATGGCGGAGGGGCGCTCGGCCGACGAGGCGCTCGCGGCGGCCCGCCGGGACGGCCTCGCGGAGGCCGATCCCGGCAACGACCTGGGAGGCCACGACGCGGCGCTCAAGGCGACGATCCTGGCCAACCTGCTGCTGGACCCGCCCGAGCCGCTGCTCCCGGACAGCGTGGGGCGGCACGGGCTGGAGACAGTCCCGGAGGACTGGCCGGCCGAGGCCGCGCGCCGGGGCGCGCGCGTGCGGCTGGTCGCGCGCGGCGAGGCGCGGGAGGACGGCGGCGCCGCCGGCGGGCACGGCCGATCCATCGTCGCCGGCGTCGCGCCGGAGGAGCTTCCGCTGTCCGACCCGCTCGCACTCGTCACCGGCACATCGA
>JAJYGK010000111.1 GCA_021790715.1 Chloroflexota bacterium | reverse complement strand
GTCGCCTCGGTGAACCGTGCGGTCGACGAGTGGAACGACGCGCTCGCGCGCGCCGCCTCCGCCTATGCCGACCCGCAGGTGGCCGAGGTCCTCACGAACCCGACCGTCTCGAGCCGCGGCCGCGAGGAGGTGCTGCAGCGCGTCCTCGTCCAGCCGCTGCCGCAGCAGGTCCTCAACCTGGTCGGGCTGCTCATGCAGCGGCGGCGGATCGAGCTGCTGCCGCTCGTGGCGTCCGAGTTCCAGCGGCTCGTGGACCGCCGCAACGGCGTCACGAGCGCGACCGTCACGAGCGCGACCGACCTCGGCGACGACGAGCGCCGGGCGGTCGAGCAGCGCCTGGTGCAGCTCACGGGCGGTCCCGTCCGCCTGACGACCGCCGTCGACCCCGCCCTCATCGGGGGGATCGTCGTCCGGATCGGGGACCGCCAGTTCGACGGGAGCGTCCGGGGCCGCCTCGAGCGGCTGCGGAGCCAGCTCGTCTCGGGCGCCCTCTAGGAGACCCCAGCATGGCCATTCGTTCCGACGAGATCACCAGCATCATCAGGTCCGCCATCGAGAACTTCGACCAGGCCATGGACGTCCGGTCCGTGGGCACGGTCGTCGAGGTCGGCGACGGCATCGCGCAGATCTACGGCCTCGAGGACGCGCTCGCGTCCGAGCTGCTGGAGTTCCCGCACGGCGTCATGGGCATGGCGCTCAACCTCTCCGAGGACACCGTCGGCGCGGTGATCCTGGGCGACTACACCGAGCTCAAGGAAGGCGACACCGTCAAGACCACCGGGCGGGTGGTCGAGGTGCCCGTCGGGAGGGAGCTCATCGGGCGCGTCGTCGACCCGCTCGGCCGCCCGCTCGACGACAAGGGCCCCATCGGGACGACGAAGACCCGGCCGGTCGAGCGCATCGCCCCCGGCGTGATCACGCGCCAGTCGGTCGACACGCCGGTGCAGACCGGCATCAAGGCGATCGACGCGCTGATCCCGATCGGCCGCGGCCAGCGTGAACTGATCATCGGCGACCGGCAGACCGGCAAGACCGCGATCGCCGTCGACACGATCATCAACCAGAAGGGGAAGGGCCTCGTCTGCATCTACGTCGCGATCGGGCAGAAGCTCTCGACCGTGGCGAAGACGGTGGCCCTCCTCGAGGAGCACGGCGCCATGGACCACACGATCGTCGTGGTGGCCGGTGCCGAGGATCCCGCCCCGCTCCAGTACCTCGCCCCCTACGCGGGTTGCGCGATGGGCGAGGAGATCATGGAGAACGGCGTCGAGCTCGGCGGGCAGCCCGTGCGCGACGCGCTGTGCGTGTACGACGACCTGTCCAAGCACGCCTGGGCGTACCGCGAGATGAGCCTGCTGCTGCGCCGTCCGCCGGGCCGCGAGGCGTATCCCGGCGACGTCTTCTACCTGCACAGCCGGCTCCTCGAGCGCGCCGCGCGCCTCAACGCCGACAACGGCGGCGGCTCGCTGACCGCCCTGCCGATCATCGAGACCCAGGCGGGCGACGTCTCGGCGTACATCCCGACCAACGTGATCTCGATCACCGACGGCCAGATCTACCTCGAGTCCGACCTCTTCTACTCCGGCCAGCGGCCCGCCCTGAACATCGGCATCTCGGTCTCGCGGGTGGGCTCTGCGGCGCAGACCAAGGCGATGAAGAAGGTCGCCGGCCCGCTCAAGCTCGACCTCGCCCAGTACCGCGAGCTGGCCGCGTTCGCGCAGTTCGCCTCCGACCTGGACAAGGCCACCCGCGACCAGCTGACCCGCGGCGAGAAGACGTCCGAGGTCCTGAAGCAGCCGCAGTACCGCCCGCTCCCCGTCGAGAAGCAGGTCGCGATCCTCTTCGTGGTGACGCGCGGCCACCTCGACGACGTGCCGACCAACCGCATCGCACAGTTCGAGCCGGAGTTCTTCCGCTTCCTCGAGTCGGAGCGCGGCGAGCTGCTGCGGCAGCTCGGGGAAACGAAGGCACTCAGCGATGAGGTCGAGGCCGGCCTGGTCGACGCCGTGCAGGCGTTCAAGCAGGGCTTCCTGGCCTAGGAGCGGGGGGTGGCGAGCCAGCGGGAGATCCGGCGCCGCATCGCGTCGGTCCGCAACATCAAGCAGATCACGCGGGCCATGCAGTTCGTGGCCGCGTCGAAGCTGAAGCGCGCGCAGGACGCGACGCTGGCCTCCCGCCCGTACAGCGAGACGCTCGACGAGGTCCTCGCCGACGTGGCGGCCGTCCTCGGCGGCGAGACCCACCCGCTCCTCGCCCAGCGGGAGGGCAACCGGCGCTGCCTGGTCGTCTTCACCACCGACCGACCGCTCGCAGGCGCGCTCAACGCGAACGTCGTCCGCTTCGCGGGCCACGAGATCGTCGAGCACCAGGGCGAGATCACGGTCGTGGCGGTCGGGCGGAAGGGCCGCGACGCGCTGCGGCGGATGCGCGTCCCGATCGCGGCGTTCTTCCTCAACTTCGGGGATCGGCCGGCGTTCGCCGACGTCCTGCCGCTGGCCCGCCTCGTCACCGACGACTTCCTGTCGGGCACGTACGACCGGGTGGACCTCGTCTACCCGCAGTTCGTCTCGACCCTCACGCAGCGGCCGGTGCTCGCGACGCTGCTGCCCATCCACCCCTCCGAGGACACGAAGGGGATCCCCGGCAACCAGTTCCTGTTCGAGCCCAGCCCCGGCTCGGTGCTCGAGCAGCTCGTGCCCCGCTACGTCGCGGTGCGCCTCTTCCAGGCCGTCCTCGAGTCGGCCGCCAGCGAGCAGTCCAGCCGCATGGTCGCCATGCGCAACGCGACCGAGAACGCCGAGGAGCTCATCGACGACCTGACCCTGACCTACAACAAGGTCCGCCAGGCCAACATCACCCGCGAGATGATCGAGATCGCGTCGGGCGCGCAGGCGTCCTGAGGCGACAGGGAGGAACGCCCGACATCATGGCCACCGCCACCACGTCCGCCCCCGGGCAGAAGGCCGCCGCCGCGAACGGCTCGGTCATCGCCGTGATGGGCCCCGTCGTCGACGTCCAGTTCCCCGCCGGTCACCTGCCGGCGATCTTCAACGCCGTGACGATCGAGCGCGAGGGCAGCCCGCTCGTCGCCGAGGTCCAGCAGCACCTGGGCAACAACTGGGTGCGCACGGTGGCGATGACGACCACCGACGGCCTGGCGCGGGGCGCGACCGTGATCGACCAGGGCGGCCCGATCAGCGTCCCGGTCGGAGCGCCCACGCTCGGCCGGGTCTTCAACGTGCTCGGCCAGCCGATCGACGACAAGGGGGCGCTCCCGGAGGTGGAGCGCGACCCGATCCACCGCCAGCCGCCGGCCTTCGACGAGCAGTCGACGACGACCGAGATCTTCGAGACGGGCATCAAGGTCATCGACCTGATCGCGCCCTTCCCGAAGGGCGGCAAGGTCGGCATCTTCGGCGGCGCCGGCGTGGGCAAGACGGTCATCATCCAGGAGCTCATCCGCAACGTCGCCGCCGAGCACTCCGGCTACTCCGTCTTCGCCGGGGTGGGCGAGCGCTCGCGCGAGGGCAACGACCTGCTCCACGAGATGACGGAGTCGGGCGTCATCGACAAGACCGTGATGGTCTTCGGCCAGATGAACGAGCCGCCCGGCGCGCGCCTGCGGGTCGGCCTGACGGCGCTCACGATGGCCGAGTTCTTCCGCGACCGGGAGCACCGCGACGTGCTCCTCTTCATCGACAACATCTTCCGCTTCACGCAGGCGGGCTCGGAGGTCTCGGCACTGCTCGGCCGCATGCCGTCGGCGGTGGGCTACCAGCCGAACCTGGCCACCGAGATGGCCGGCCTCCAGGAGCGCATCACGTCGACCAAGATGGGCTCGATCACCTCGCTGCAGGCGGTCTACGTCCCGGCCGACGACTACACCGACCCTGCCCCGGCGACGGCGTTCGGCCACCTCGATTCGACGATCCGGCTCGAGCGCTACCTGACCGAGCTCGGCATCTACCCGGCCGTCGACCCGCTCTCGTCGACGTCCCGCATCCTCGACCCGCTCGTGGTCGGCCAGGAGCACTACGACGTGGCCCGCGAGGTGCAGCGCGTGCTGCAGAAGTACCGCGACCTGCAGGACATCATCGCGATCCTCGGCATGGACGAGCTCTCCGACGAGGACAAGGCGACGGTGGCCCGGGCGCGGCGCCTGCAGCGCTTCATGAGCCAGCCGATGTTCGTGGCCGAGGTGTTCACCGGCCGGCCCGGCAAGTACGTGCCGATCAAGGACAGCGTGGCCTCGTTCAAGGAGATCCTGGAGGGGAAGGCCGACGACCTGCCCGAGCAGGCGTTCTTCCTGGCGGGCACGCTCGACGACGTCCGGGCCAACGCCGAGAAGATGAAGTGACGTTCGGCGTGGGGGGGCCGGAGCAGGGGTGCCTGTCGATGCCGGGCGCCGGCCCGATGTGGCGCCGGCCCTATGTGGGGCCGGCCCGACGCGGGGCGCCGGCCCGACGCGGGCCGCCCGATCCTCGCTCCGCCCGATCGGCGCCGACGTGCCGGCAGCGGACTTCCTGCCGGATTCCCGCCCCGTGTCGCGTATTTCGGCCGCGGCGGGGAAGAGCCCGTCGCGCGCTGCCACATTCCCGTCCCGTGTCGCGTACGCAGGTCCGGTGCCGTGGCGGCATGCCGTTCCGTCCGTTCCAGGCGCCTGGGCGTCGCCGGACGAGCGCCTCACGAGCGTGGGACGAGCGTGGGAACGCCGGCACGAGCGCGGCGTCGGGGCGACCGAGCCGCGGGGACGCCGCCGGCGGTGGCAGGAAGCCGTGACGGGCGTGCGTAACCGACGTCCCATGGGAATCTGGCAGCCTGAGCGAACACGGAGGGCCCGCCCGCCCGGCACGCGGCTCGCGACCGGCACGCGGCTCGCGCCCGGCACGCGGCTCGCGACCGGCACGCGGCTCGCGACCGGCACGTGGCTCGCGACCGGCACGTGGCTCGCGACCCGCACCCGCCCGCGCCACACGCTCCTGCCCGTGCCCGCTCCCCTTTCGCGCGTGGCCGGGCGATCACGCGCCACGTCCTGCCGTCCTGCGGGCTCCCGCGTGCCTGCCCGAGCGACTACCCTGTACCCGTGATCCCGTGATCGCCACGCGTCCGCGGTGCCCCCGCCGGGGCCCCGCCGCACGGTGACGGAGGCCGACACCATGCCCCTGCAGCTCGAGATCGTGACCCCCGAGCGCCTCGCCTACTCGGACGAGGTCGACGAGGTCATCTGCCCCGGCGTCGAGGGAGAGCTCGGCATCCTGCCGCACCACGCGCCCCTGCTCACCACGCTCGGCTTCGGCGAGCTGCGCATCCGCAAGGGCGCCGAGGAGGAGCACTTCGCGATCGCCGGCGGCTTCCTGCAGGTCCGCCCGGACCGCGTCGTCGTGATGGCCGAGACCGCGGAGATGGGCTCGGAGATCGACCTGCAGCGCGCGCAGAAGGCGCGCGAGGAGGCAGAGCGCACGCTCGCCGCCGAGGAGCTCGAGCCGGCCGACCTGGCCCGGGCACGGGCACAGCTCCAGAAGGCACTGCTCAGGATCCGGGTCGCGGAACGCCGGCGCCGCGAAGGCCCGCGCCAGCACGCGTAGCGGGCACGGGCATGGCGGACGCGCGACCGTTCCACTGGGAGTACAACCCTCCCCCGATCACCCACGAGGTCTTCCGCGTCGAGGGAGGCGTCGCGCTGCGCGGCGACGTGGTGATCAGCGGTGCCAAGAACGCCGCCCTGAAGCTCCTCGCCGCCGCGACGCTGACCGGCGAGCGGTGCCGCTTCACGAACGTCCCCGAGATCGAGGACGTGCGCGTCATGGTCGAGACGCTGCGCGACCTCGGCGTCGTGGTGGACCACCCCGCGCCGAGCGTGTACGAGGTCGCGTCGGGCGACGTCGACTGGCTCTTCGTGCCGCTCGAGGCCGCGGCGAAGATGCGCGCGAGCTTCATCCTGCTCGGGCCCCTCCTCGCGCGGTTCGGGCAGGTCATCATGAGCAACCCCGGCGGCGATCGGATCGGGCGACGCCCGGTGAACCTGCACGTGGACGCGATGCGG